>PMCK01000060.1 GCA_003154095.1 Myxococcales bacterium
ACGAGCGCGATGAGATCCCCCATGACGTTCTTGTAGCCTTTGACACCTTGCAGGTTACTGATGACGCCCGGGGCCAGAACTCGGTGGGCGATGAGCGAATTGGTATCGGCAAGCAGAACGGCGCGCGTGTGAGCCGCGGTGTCTGCCATGTTCGCGACAATCGCGGGCGGATCGGTCGCCGTCTTGTACTCCCCGTGCGCGTACAGCAATGCCAGTGCGTACGTCTTGAGATTGTCGAGCCGCGAAATCTTGAAGCTCGACAGCTCCTGAACGATCAGCGGCCGAAGCTCGACAACCTCCGGATAAACGCCCTGCCCCGTCGTCGCCGCGGCCACAACGCCCGTGGTTACGGCAATGAGGTCGCCATCGCTGATGGCGTCGATCTCGGGCTGATTCGCCCCTCCCGAACGAAGCACACGCAGCGTCCCCGAGCACTCGGAGTGCTCCAACCCTGTTGAGGCATCGTCATCGAGCACTCGGAGGGCTCCGATCCGTTACCCGCCAATACGATTTTGAACAGCGAGTGCTCTGAAGCGATGACCCCTTGCTACGAAAATATCAGTGAATCCCAAAACTCGATGATCGCTTACGAGATTTCCACGATCAACCCCAAGAAATGATGCCGCCACCACGTCCCAGAGAACTCCGAGTGCTCTAGAAGCATCGTGATAAACGACTTTGAGCACTCCGAGCACTCTGGCAGAATCGGGGTAAACGACTTTGAGCACTCGGAGTGGTCGATGACAATAGTGACACTAGCCCGCATGAGCCGTCTACGTATTCCGCGTTAGCGGGCCGCTTCGGCGATCTTGCGGATGTCATCATCCGATTCTTTCGAGAGTGCTTCCCGAATCGTGTGGATTTCTTCAACGATTGGATCGGCAGACATTTTACTCATTCCTGCATCAATTCTAGCGGCGTGCATATGATCGGTGGGTCGAACCCTGCGGCCCGACATAGCTCCTCAATTCTGCCACGAGTTGATCCATTTGCAATGTGCTTGCAATTCCAGGTCAACAAGTAATTCATGCCATTTGCCGCCGCAACAGCGACATGAAGGGCATCTACCCTGGCATTCGGGGGCAATCCGCCACCGGTAACTAGCTCCCCCGCGAGCAATATGGCTTCCTCGAGTGAGCCAGTTAGTCCGTGTTGATAAATCCTTACGTTGCGTTCACTTCGCAACCTTCATCACGGTGCCGTATCCGTTGTAGACCCAGCGGGTCAGCCCATGATCGTCAATCGGGGCTCCGGTGCCGCCGTTGGTCCAGTAAACATTCTTAGAATCGACAGCAAGGCATCGGGCGCCTTCCTGCGCTTCGGCGAGCGTCGTGGGAGTGCCACCGCTGAGCCCCACCACCATCACGGTACTGTTGTTGTCGATTACGACAGTATTCGACAAGTATCCCGGAGGGTTGATGAGCTTGCTGGCTTGTTCGAGCCAATAGACGCTCGTCGCATCGACAGCGATGCTATGGGGGTTGTTGTCCCCTGAGGCGAGCGTCGTGGGAGTGCCGCCGCTGAGCGGTACCTTCATTATTGCTCGGCTATTGTCGTTTCTCTTGCCGGTGTTCACGGTCTCGAATCCATGACCCGTATAACGGATCTCCTTGACGGTCCCAGCGATCTTCTGGGTCCAGTAGACGCTCGTCGCATCGACCGCGAGGTCGCGGGGGTCGTTCTGCTCCGTGGCAAGCGTCGTTGGGGCGCCACCGCTGAGCCCCACCTTCATCACGGCGCCGTTGCCGCTGTCGGAGCGGCGGTTGATCCAGTAAACGTTTGTTGCATCGACAGCGATGCTGACAGGGCTATGCTGCTCCGATGCGAGCGTCGTGGGAGTACCACCGCTGAGTCCCACCTTCATCACAGCGCCGTTGCGGCTGTCGGAGCGGCCGTTGATCCAGTAGACGCTGGTCGCATCGACGGCGATGCCAGTAGGGTTCTGCTGTTCCGATGCGAGCGTCGTTGGGGCGCCACCGCTGAGCCCCACCTTCATCACAGCGCCATGTTCACATTTGCTGGCCCAGTAGACGCTAGTCGCATCGACGGTGATGCTACTGGGTTCTGGCTGCTGCGATGCGAGCGTTGTGGGAGTGCCGCCGTTGAGCCCCATCTTCCTCACGGCACCGAGCGCGTAGGGGCCGCTGTGTTCGGGGCCTAGGTCGAGCCAATAGACGCTAGTCGCATCGACAGCAATGCCGGCGGGAGCGTTCTGTCGTAACGCGAGCGTCGTAGGTGTGCCGCGGGGGCGTCCTTCGTTGCTCAGACTGCTTGAGCTGCTGGAGCCAGCTGCGTTACCCGAGCTCGTTGAGCTGCTGGGGCCGGCTGCAGCGCCACCGGCTAATCGGCACCCGGCCATCACAAGCGCGACCGCAAATCCGCAACTCTCGAGAACCCGATTGTTCATGTGTCCCTTTCTGGGCGTGATTCGATGCAGTAGACGGTTTCTCCACGCTGCCAGAGGCCGCGCCATCCGTGATCTCTGGTACTCGACCGGGCTGACGTAGTCAATGGCCGGCGATCGCGTAGGTGATACAATCCGCATTCGAGCTGCAGCGCTTGCTCGGGTAGTTCGAGCGCTGCTCAGTGGCGGTCCGCTCGCCCTCACTCACCTGGGACGCAGTCTGGGAGGCACTGCGTGCGTGAAGCATCAGATCAAAGCCGTCGATCGGCTGCTGTCCAATCATCACCTCCGGGATTGACCCAACGGACACTGCTGCGCATCATAGTTGGTACTATGCGCTGTTGGAGCTGGCAGAACGGTCAAAGGGATCGAAGAAGGAAGCATTGATCGAGCAGGCTAAATCGGTGTCCCGCGAGCAGCAACGTAGACGGCGGCGGCTAATGAGGTATTAGGTCGTCGAGGACACGGTGCCCTTGCTGCCTGAGCGTTTTCACGGTGTGTTCGATATAGACGGTGTTCCGCCTGACACGCGTCTTCAACGGGTAGCGCTCGCGCCCGTTGCGCGAGCGAAACATACCCCCAAGCCACCGAAACGCGAATGCCAGCCTGAGCTTCATTCAACGACCCACGCGCCGTCTCAAATGGTCCTTCGACCATTCCTCGGCGTCACCGAAGCCGTGAGTTACCCTGTGCCGTACCAAAACCCTCTGCCAAGTTCAAAACCACGGAACTGATCGCACGCCGCAATTGCGAGGCGAGGTCACGGTCTTTCCGCTGAATAGTTTCAACAAGTGGCCGAGCCATTTCAACGACGCTGAGTGCATGTTCCAAAATCGA
>PMCK01000597.1:0-1925 GCA_003154095.1 Myxococcales bacterium
TCTTGCGCTTCGCCTCTTCGATCTTGCTATTGAGCGCCTTGAGGGCAAGCTTCAGTTGGTCTACTCCCTGCTTTTGCTTGAGCCATTGCTGTTGGAATTGCTGCGCCAGTGAGTCGTGCTCTTTCTTTCGAAGCAAAGCCTCTTTAGCAAGTTCATCATTGCCGGCCCGAACAGCCAGGGTTGCTTTGCGTTCCCATTCCGCGACGTTGTTGGTTTCAAGCTCGGCTTGCCGTTGCAGCTTCTTTTCTTCGGCTATCGAAGCGGCTACCTGCGTCTTGGCTTCAATGAGCTGTTGATTCATGTCGAGCACGATTTGCTCGAGCATTTTCTCCGGATCTTCCGAACGACTAATTAGGTCATTTAAATTGGACTTAATGAGTTGAGCAAGTCGCGCAAGGATTCCCATGGTAACTTATGCCTTTGCAGTGACCATTTGTCTGAGCATCGGAATGTGGTTGGCGAGCGCGAGAGCAACGTCGGAGAGAGCAGCCTCGAGCTCGTTTTCGTCCAAGTTATCGAATTCGAGGGCCGCGCTCAATTGCACGCGGTCGCCGTCCAGGCCATAGGCAGCATGGAGCAGATCGGTGGCGTTTAGCTCAAGCAGCTTGCGGTAAAACGCACACTCATGTGATTGAGACTGAAACTCGAGCTTTCCCACATCGACTTGCACTACTACGACGGGTGCCTGTACGCGCAGGACGGCGGGCGGCTGCTCAGGCGCTAGAGTAACTAGAAATGTTGCGTCGTCGAGTGTCGTAAAGGCACGACCGCGGGCCTCCAAGAACCGTTCGACGTCATCGCGATTTCTTAACATTGGGACGACAGGGTATCAGGTATCCCGGTGATTTGTCACCAGCGTTACGCCAGTCGGATATTCAGCTGCAAAAGCACCTAGATGCGAAAATTCGCCTTATTTCAGCGACCCAATTGCAAGGACGGTACAACTTGTCCCCGTTTTTTGGGCGGATATCCAACGGGTTGCCGGTGAACGTCTGATATTTGAGGACGATTCGGCCATTACTTGCTACGAGCCTGGCTACGCTATGACGGACGTTCGAATCGAGCACAATTTTGACTGCGACGAAAATACATTTTGGGAGAAGATATTTTTCGCAGAGCCGTTCAACCGTCAGATGTACTTGGAGCACCTAAAGTTCAAACGTTGGGAGGTTATGGATTTCCGCGAAACGGAGACATCGATTCATCGCACCGTAAGTGTAACGCCCGCTGTCGGTGACCTTCCAGGTGCCATCAAGTCGCTCGTTGGCGACAACCTGGGTTATACGGAGGAAGGTACGTTCGACAAGAAAATGCGCCGCTTCCGAGTACAAGTCGTGCCTACGGTGCTTGCAGACAAGCTATCTGTTCGTGGTGAAATCTGGCTACAGTCTCAGAGTGCGGAGCGCTGCAAACGGATATTCGATGCTCAGGTGTCCGTCAAAATGTTTGGTGTCGGAGGTATCATCGAAAAGCGGATCATCGCTGACCTGCAATTGAGCTACAACGCTGGGGCTGCATTCACGAGCGAATACCTTAAAGGTCTGAAGTCAGCGTCAGGCGACTAATCCCCTAGGCCTTGGCTTTGGCTGCGCGCTTGGCTTTTCTGGTCAGGCTCCCATGAAGATCTAATAAGCGGGGCAGCGGATAGGCGGTCAGTGCGGAACGAAGCCCCGTATCCTGCGAGCGTTTCATGAGCGTAAGTACGCCGTCGACAAGCGAACTTCGACTCTTGAATTTCTCCTGGGCGTCTTTCAGCTTGTCGTACAGGCTCAACAATTTCGCATTCGAAACGCGATTGAGGCCTTTTGCGCCAAGTCGGTCGACCCACAGATCCGAGCTCGATAATGCCTGAACGGCCATTACGAGCTTTTCCTTGGACTCGAAGCGTTCCTTTACGGCGGCGAGCGGGGACTTTTTCATTCAAT
>PMCK01000597.1:2018-33840 GCA_003154095.1 Myxococcales bacterium
TTCATCCTTCGAATCGAAGACACCGACCAGGAGCGAAGCAGCATTGATAGCGTGAGGGCGATCTTGGACTCGCTCAATTGGCTCGGAATAGACTGGGACGAAGGGCCTGAAGCAGGTGGACAATTCGGACCCTATTTTCAGAGTGAACGTCGGGAGCTCTATCGAAACGTAATCGAGCAGCTTATCTCGAATAGGAATGCTTATCGCTGCTACTGCACCAAGGAAGAGCTCGATGTTCAGCGCGAATTGCTGAAAGCCAAAGATCCCAAGGCGCAATTCGTGTATCCGGGAACCTGTCGCAACCTTCCCGATGATCCCACGCGTTCCCATGTGGTAAGATTCGTGGCTCCATCGCAGGGTTCGACCGACTTTGTCGACAAGGTGTTTGGCCTAATCAGCACTCCGAATCGAGAACAACAGGATTTCGTGCTCGTGAGGCGCGACGGTTACCCGCTTTACAATTTGGCGGCCGTCGTCGACGACCATGCAATGGATATCACTCTGGTGGCGCGAGGTCGTGACCACATTGGTAACACGCCTCAACAAATTATGCTTTACCAGGCAATGAATTGGACAGTACCGGAGTTTGCTCACCTCCCCATGATGCTGAGCCCTAAGGGTGAAAAGTTGAGTAAACGGCATGCGGCCGTGGGTGTGCAGGATTATCGCGACCGCGGCTATAGCCCAATGGGAGTCCTGAACTATTTGGCTAGATTTGGCTGGTCCTTTGGCGATCAGGAAATATTCAGTCGCGAGGAACTCATTCAGAATTTCGATTGGGAGCGAGTAAATAGGAGTGATGGCAAATTCGACGACAAGAAGTTTGCCGATGTTGCATTCGAGCACCTCAAACAACCCAGGCTCACGAGTTCGGAACATTACATTCGTCAGACCCTTCCGTTTCTTCACGCGCGCGGCCTTGATAATCCTGACGCCGATTTGTTGAACCGATCCTTGCCACTAATCCGCGAGCGGGCTCGCAACTTCAAGGATGCGGCCGAGGCGTTAGACTATTTCTTTCGCGACCTGCCGGAAATGGATCCAGCTGCGCGTGACAAATTTCTCAAGCCGGAGGCTGAGGGCATCCTCGATTGCGCTCACGATTCGCTATCTAAATTGGGCGATTGGGTAGCACCGGCAATCGAATTGAGCCTAGCCGAAGCTGCCAGCAACAAGAAGCTGGAACTCAAGCACGTTGCGCAGCCAGCCCGAGTCGCGGTTACGGGTCGTTCGGCGAGTCCCGGTCTATTCGAGGTCATGGAAGTTCTCGGGCGCGAGCGAACTTTGAATCGACTCAAAGAGGGGGCCAAGATTGCCGCCCGCATCGCCAGCTAATGTTCGCTCCGTTGAGTATCGGTGGCGCACCCGGTCAGATCCCAATAAAGCTTCCGCTTGATTCGATAGCAAGATCCTCCTGGCTNNGAATTCGACACGCGCCCTCTTGTTTGTCTCATCTTCGTTGCTGTGACATTGACGGTTCAGGAGTACTACGGAGGTAGAAAACTCTACGACAGCATCATCCGACCTTGGCTGTTTCAAATGGAGGCGATGGGGTGGCGTAAGTTGCATCTTGCGCAATTCGACGAGTATTACAGCTACGCCTGGTGGGTGGCCGCTCGCGTAATCGGTTACGTCTTACTACCATTTCCACTTTGGAAAATTCTCTACCCAAAAGACAGTCTACTCGACTTGGGTTTGCGGATTCGCGGATTCTCCCGACACATTTGGATCTACGTCGTGTGTCTAGCAGTCGTCATCCCGGCCATGTTGATCGTGGCAAACCAGCCAGATTTCGGGACGTATTATCCATTTTACAAACTGAGTTCCAGAAGCTGGTTTGACCTGCTGATGTGGGAATCGATTTATTTCGTTCAGTTCTTTGCGCTCGAGCTCTTCTTTCGAGGTTTCATCATTGGTACATTGCGGCGAACTCTAGGTTCGGCAGCAATCTTTGCCATGGCGGTGCCGTATTGCATGATACATTACGGTAAACCCTACCTAGAAGCGCACGGTGCCATCGTTGCCGGAATTGTTCTCGGATCGCTTTCCGCCAAGACGCGTAGCATTTACGCCGGGTTCCTTGTGCACATTACGGTTGCCCTTTCGATGGACCTACTTGCACTTTGGCATCGTCACGCGCTCCCTACCGTCTTCATGCCGTCATTCGGCGGCTGACGTATGGCCATCGGCGGTCAGCCGTCGGCAATCAGAGTTTCAGAGTTCTGCCTGAAAGCCACCTGAAGAGCCGATCGCCAAGTGCGCCCTGATTGGTTCCGGCCAAACCGACTTAGGCGGGCGCCGTGCGCTTGGGAGCAGACAATCGTCCCGCGCCGCCGGGCAAAACGATACGATTGTTCAGCTTGACGGGCTCGGCTGGGCGAGAAGGCGCCACTTTCGGATGAATCCGCGCGAACTCGTGGCACAATCCGCCCCCAGGCAAACACCTGCCATTGCCAAGAGGTAATTGTGACTGAACCCACCAATCGTAGTAGCGTGCTGTGGTTGCCCGAAAAAAGCGCCCAACTATACCAAGTGCAGGGTTGGGGTAGTGAGTATTTTTCCGTTAGTGATCTCGGTCATGTAATGGTTCGACCCGATCCACGCCAAGAGCTAGCCGTCGACCTTTACGAACTCGTTGGCGACTTGACAATGCGCGGACTCGATCTGCCCCTGTTGATTCGGTTCTCCGATATCGTTGCGGATCGAATTCGGCGAATTAATGAATGCTTTCGCCGAGCGATTGGAGAATATGAATACGCAGGCACCTACCGGGGTGTCTATCCAGTAAAAGTCAATCAACAGCGGCACCTCGTGGAGGAAGTCGTCGAAGCGGGGCGTCCTTGGCAGTTTGGTCTCGAGGCAGGTTCAAAACCCGAATTGCTCATTGCACTCGCCGCAATGCACGACGCAGGTGGTCTCATCATCTGCAACGGCTACAAAGACTCCAAGTACATTGAAACGGCTCTAGTTGCTCAAAAATTCGACAAGACGGTGATCATCGTTCTCGAGCGTATCGAGGAGCTCGAATTGGTTCTTCACGCCTCGGAAAAGCTCGGAATATCACCATTGCTCGGCGTTCGCGCCAAGTTGACAGCCAAAGGAGTTGGTAGGTGGGCTGACTCGGCGGGTGAGCGAGCCAAGTTCGGCTTGACCACGGCGGAAATCGTTCACGTAATTGACCGGCTTGACGAAAAGAACATGCTCGGCTGTCT
Source organism: Myxococcales bacterium (assembly GCA_003154095.1). Lineage (GTDB taxonomy): Bacteria > Myxococcota_A > Polyangia > Polyangiales > Polyangiaceae > FEN-1139. Next base: position 5,231 of record PMCK01000597.1, read on the forward strand.
GCAGCTCTTGCATTTTCACATCGGCAGCCAAGTTTCCAGCATTATCCCGATAAAGAACGCCATGCAGGAGGCGTCGAATATCTACGTCGAATTGGCAAAAATGGGCGCTGCCATGGGCTACATAGACGTCGGTGGTGGACTTGCAATCGACTATGATGGGTCGAAGACGGATTTTCACGCCTCGCGCAACTATACGATGCATGAATACGCGGCCGACGTCGTGGCGCACATTCAAGCTGCGTGTAGCAAAGCGTCTGTGCAGCCTCCCACAATCGTCAGCGAAAGCGGGCGTGCGATTGCTGCCCATCACTCCGTTTTGGTATTCGAAGTTGTGGGCGCCAATGAAATCCGATTTGGGGATGCCGTTGAACCTCCCAAGGATAGTCAGCGACTCCTTAGGGATCTTTATGAAACGTACCAGGGAATTGTCCCCAAGAATGTTCAGGAGTCATGGCACGACGCCAACCAAGCCAAAGAAGAAGCGCAGAGCTTATTCAAGTACGGCTATTTATCGTTGCGCGAGCGCGCGCAAGCCGAAAGACTGTACTGGCATTGTTGCGAAAAACTCCAACACACTCTCCGGCGAATGAAGTTGGTTCCAGAGGAACTTCAGCATCTTGAGAGCAGTCTGAGTTCAATCTACTATTGTAACTTCAGCGTGTTCCAGTCTGCGCCCGACGTCTGGGCAATCGATCAATTATTCCCTACGATGCCGATTCATCGACTCGATGAAGAACCGACTATTCGTGCCCGATTGGCGGATATGACCTGCGACAGTGACGGAATTATCGATCACTTCATCGATCTCGAAGATGAGAAGCACACACTGGATGTGCACACTTACGACCCCCAGCAACCCTACTACCTAGGCATGTTTCTGACTGGCGCCTATCAAGAGATACTTGGGGACATGCACAATTTGTTTGGCGACACAAATGCCGTAAACGTCAAGCTTATGGAAGATGGCTACAAAGTGCGACACGTCATCAAAGGCGACAGTGTTTCGGAGGTGTTGCGCTACGTTGGATACGATCCAGCGAGCATGGTCGAAGCCGTACGCCATCAGACGGAGCGAGCAGTAGCTGCTGGAAAATTGACCAATCAGCAAGTAAAGACGCTGATGCAGCACTACGAAGAGTCATTGCGCGGTTATACTTACCTGACAAGCGACGACTAAAGTCGTCGCGAAACTTTACTTGGGTATCGCAACTCAAGCTGTTCGAGTGCACGGGCGAAACTGCGCAACTTTTGCGCAAGAGCGACCAATTGCCAGATCTTTGGCGATGCTTTTGCACTGCTGTCCGAGGTCAATAGATGAAGCCATTTTTGCGTGCGAAATGATCGATAGTTCGATCGACACCCGGGGCTTTGTTACTTGTGCGTTTCGTGTTCCGGCTATAGGATCACAAGAGATCTGTTTCGATGCCCAGTTCGCTCGAACGACCATGACCCAGCATTTGAGAACTCGTCCGGCCTTACCAGATTTTTCTTTCGAGTTCTTGAGATCGCGCGGCCGTCAGACGTTAGCCCAGCGACTGAATCGAATCAGACGGAGCCTCTACACGTGTACTTGACGGTTGAGTATCGCCTATGAACAGAAATGAAGTATTCCCACCGATTAAAGGTCATCGCCTTGGTTTTTTTCAGCGCACGGGGCTAGATTCGCTGTTGTCCCCGCGAAGTGTTGCCGTGATTGGCGCTTCCGAGAGGGAAGGCAGTGTCGGCAGGACAGTCTTCTGGAATCTGATTAGCAACCCCTTCGGCGGTACGGTTTATCCAATCAATGCCAAGCGTGCGAACGTATTTGGCGTAAGGGCTTATCCCTCGCTGGCGGCCCTGCCCGAGCAGGTCGAGACGGTAGTCATGGCGACGCCCGCCGCCACCATTCCAGACCTTGCCGAACAGGCAGGGCAACATGGCGCCAAAGGACTGATTGTAATATCGGCAGGGTTCAAGGAAATGGGTGCTCCCGGCGAAGAGTTGGAGCGGCAACTCTTGGCGGCAGCTCGTCGTTACGGCATGCGCGTGATTGGCCCCAACTGTTTGGGGGTCATGAATCCGTTGACCGGTTTCAATGCCACATTTGGTGGAGTCATGGCTCGTTCGGGGAGTATTGCATTCATCTCTCAGTCTGGGGCGCTGTGCACGTCAGTTCTGGACTGGAGCGTGCAAGAGCAGGTTGGATTTAGCGGCTTCATCTCGATCGGTTCAATGATTGATGTAGGCTGGGGCGACCTGATTTCGTATTTCGGGCACGACTCGCGAACCAAGAGCATCGTGATTTATATGGAGTCGGTTGGAGACGCTCGGTCATTCGTCTCTGCGGCTCGAGAAATTGCTTTGACCAAACCCATCATCATCATCAAAGCGGGTCGCACGGATGCGGCCGCAAAGGCTGCCGCCTCACACACTGGATCGCTAACCGGGTCGGATGCGGTTCTCGACGCTGCATTTCGCCGTTGTGGCGTCGTGCGTGTGTCCCAAATCGACGACCTGTTTCACCTTTCGGAGGTTCTGGCCAAGCAACCACTACCGAAGGGCAATCGACTAACCATCATTACGAATGCGGGCGGCCCCGGGGTTCTTGCTACGGACGAACTCGTTTCAGGCGGCGGAGTTCTGGCGCCACTGTCGCCCGAGACCTTCGACGCTTACAACTCGTTTTTGCCGCCGCATTGGAGCCGAAATAATCCAGTCGACATTCTTGGCGATGCTGACGCGGACAAATACGGTAAGGCGCTCCAAATTGCGGCGAGAAATGAACAGACTGACGGAAATCTCGTAATCTTGACACCGCAGGACATGACGGATCCAACTCAAACGGCCGAAAGACTGCGTCAATATGCGGTGTCTACGGGCAAGCCAGTGCTCGCGAGTTGGATGGGAGGGCACGCTGTCGCTTCAGGCAATGAAATTCTGACCCACGCCGGTATTCCAACCTTTGCGTATCCTGATACGGCCGCTCGCATGTTTAACTACATGTGGAGATATGAATCCAATCTTCGGGCACTTTACGAGACACCGGAACTGACTGACGCCACTGACAGTCAACCCGTCGACTCGGCCAAGGCGACCGCAATTCTCGATGCGGTGCTGGCCGATGGGCGCAGCATCCTCACGGAATACGAATCCAAGCAAATTCTGGAGTGTTACGGTATCCCCACCGTTAAGACGCGGCTGGCCACCTCCCCGGAGACGGCCGCCGAACTGGCCGTCGAGATTGGCTTGCCCGTCGTCATCAAGATCAATTCCAAGACGATTACGCATAAGACCGACGTAGGCGGTGTCGTGCTGAACTTGCAATCGACGGACGCTGTGGTTGCCGCCTATACAAAGATGCGGGACAGCGTTGTCGCAAAGTTCGGTGAAGCCGCTTTCGAGGGTGTCACCGTTCAGCCGATGATCAAACTCGAAGGCTACGAGGTCATTCTGGGGAGCTCGATCGACCCACAATTCGGTCCAGTGCTGCTGTTTGGCTCGGGCGGCCAACTCGTCGAAGTGTACAAGGACTCAGCCGTGGCCTTGCCGCCGCTCAATACAACGCTCGCTCGGCGGCTCATGGAACGCACTAGGATCTATGGAGCGTTCAAGGGTGTTCGTGGGCGCGCGGCCGTCAATATGCACGACCTTGAGACGATCTTGGTTAGATTCAGTCAACTTGTCGTTGAGCATCCCTTCATAAAGGAATGCGACATCAATCCATTGCTCGTCGGAGAAAATTCGAATCTACTGGCGCTGGATGCGCGCGTCGTCTTGTTCGAGTCAACGAAGAACCCGGCGACGCTACAGCGCCCCGCCATCAANNCCCGAAGATGAATCGCTCATGGTTCAGTTCCATCAAGATTTGTCAGAGAGCAGCGTCCGTTCTTGGTATTTCGAATCCCGAAGCGTAAATGAAAGAACGGATCACACTCGGCTACGGCGAGCCTGCTTTATCGACTACGCACGCGAGATGGCATTGGTGGCTGTCGTTCACAATAGGGATGGAACGAAAACCATTGCCGGACTTACCCAAATGCAAAAGTCGTCATTTTCCGATCGCGCTCGCTTTGCGATTGTCGTCTCGGATCATTGGCAACACAGGGGCATTGGTGGTCAATTGCTGCAAAAGCTTATCAATGTCGCAAAATCGGAGGGGCTAGGCCTCCTTCGGGCAGCATTTTTGCCAGAAAATGATAATCTGAAGCATCTGTTCGAAAAATTTGGTTTCAGTATCGTCAATGCCTCGCCCGATGAACCCCTTTACGCTGAACTGGAGTTGCCACCCGCTTCCACGCGTCAGTCTGCTTATCCCGGCGTTTGATGCAGTAAGCCAGTTCGACGGAATAGCGGGTCCGCGACCAGCGTTGCGACTGTTGTGGACTCATGAGTAGCCGGTCACTTGGCCAATCCGTCGCGCATCGGTGTGGCGTTACCCGGCGATGGATGTCGATAGGCGTACTCACAAGTGCGGCGCTTCTGCCACTGGGTGCGCAAGCGGATATCGCCAGTCGCGTTGGCGACGACGGCGTTGTGACCCTCTCGAACAATCCCAATCGACAGTACTTGGGGGTGAAGAACCGGTTGGATCGCGACCACGTATCCTCCCCGATTAGCCGGTATGACAGCTACATAACGCAAGCGTCACTACTCTACCAAATTCCCGAAAGTCTGGTCAGGGCCGTAATCATGGTAGAAAGTGGATTCAATCCCAGGGCAACTTCGAAGGCAGACGCTCGCGGACTGATGCAATTGATGCCATCGACCGCGAGTCGAATGCTCGTTGATGACATTTTCGATCCTCGTCAGAATATATTTGGCGGCGTTCGCTATTTGCGAGTCCTGGCCAATCTCTTCAACGGCGATCTATTTCTAACGCTTGCCGCATACAATGCGGGTGAGGGTGCTGTCGTCAAATTCGGGGGAATTCCTCCTTATCCCGAGACGCAAGCGTATGTAGCGAGAGTTGTGACTTATTACCGCCAGTATCAGGGGCAAATCTAATCCTTGGCCCAATCCACTAGGGTGAATTGTCCGTACTTGATTGAGGTGCAACGAGTGGCGCTCCCGCATCCATTGATGACCCTTCTGCTATCTTCATCTTGACATCAAGCAATACGGTTTCGCCGTTAGCTATGTTTACCGTGCGCCGTTCAGCAGGTGCTTGTGGATGTTCCAAGTGAATGTAATGCGTGCCAGCTGCCAGGGGTACCGACCGCGAAAAGGGTGTTGTGTCGAATAGTTGGCCGTCGATTGTTACCGTGGCCCAGGGGTCGACGACAAGGCGCAGATAACCCGCGCGATCTGGACGCAAGGCAAGGCGTCCGCTAAAGCGCGAGGTAAAACCTGCCCGCGCTCCACCCCGCTGAGCGGCAAGTCCCCCCGCTACTATCAGCGCGGAGCATAGGGTGAGCCCCCATACAGCACGGCTGGTGCGGTCGGCATAGACCGGAAAGGTCTTTCGCCCGTGAGAAATTGAGCCTTTCGCGCTCTGGACGAACAATCCGACGCGTGCCAGCTCATTGTTGAGACAGAGTTCCGGACTTTCATCACCAATTTGTCGGAGCAAGCGTCCAATTGCCGCATTGAGCTCAGACGCGTCGTAGTAGCGATCACTGGGCAGTTTTTCAAGACAACGCTGAATAATACGATCCGTACCATGAGGAATACCCACCACCTGGCGTGATGGCAGTGCTGGCGTGCTGTGACGAATTCTCTGGGCGACGCTGCGGTCATCGGGGCCCTCGAATGGACTTTGACCGGTGATCGCCTCGTACAACACGCAGCCCAGCGAAAAGAGGTCCGTGCGCCCATCCGTGGATTCACCCAATATTTGTTCGGGCGACATGTACGGCATAATTGTAGGGCGGTCGATACCGTCAAGGAGCTCAGGCGCTGTGGGCAGGCGCTCCTTGAGTGCACCAACGAAGTGCGTCAGGACCAGTCGGCCTCCAGCTGCCAGGACAATATGCTTCGGTTGAATGTCTCGATGTACTATGCCTCTTTCGTGGCAGTGGATCAGAGCGGCGGACACCATAACGCCCAGGCTGGCGACAGCGGGCAGCGAAAGGCGGCCAAATCGCTTGAGTACTTGATCTAAAGGGAGTCCATCAATGCGTTCCAGCACAAGCCACATGCGAGTTTCTTCGCGTCGAAACTCATATAGGCGTTGGATATAAGGATGTGAGAGTTCGCTCAGCAAACGGGCTTCTCGTTCGAGAGCCAAGGCGAATGGAGAGGTGGGGAATACATTCGGACGCAGACATTTGACGATGACCGGTCTCCCCAAAGGCTCCTGGATACCGGTATAGGTCTCCGCGACGTTCTCCGTCGCAATGTGCTCAACGAGCCGCAGTCCGTCGAGTCGAGGTAACGAATCCACCCTTAGTATATCATCAGGAAGCAGCCGACGTGGCAACAGGCAAACGCCACACTCTGGACGGCAGGTCCAAATTGTCCAAGCCTAGGTCAGTGACGCACGCGAGCATCGATTGCCGAAGCGATGAGCTCTGCACCTTCCAAGGGAGGCAAGTCCGAGGTCATTGCGTAACCCACCGGCCCCTCTTCCACTGTAGCGACCGAGTAGCCTTGGCGTTTGCCAACGTACACGATGTGGCCGCGCAAGGGATGCCCTTCTAGGCGAGCACGCAATGGCGCAGTTGCCGCTTCATATGCAAAGAACGTAACTCGATGTCCCCTAATCTGATAAGCCGATGATGCGCCCCGTAACGCAGACAACCAAACATTGGTAGGTGGTATATGAACGGCTAACGGGCGGCCTCCGAGACTGCGAACGTCCTGAAAAGGCGGTAACTGAAACGGAGGATCCAACAAATCTTCATGTGAAAATTGAATTGATTGAGCTTGCTGACGTGGGCTTCTATGGCTATTGACCATTAGGTCCAAATAGGAATCAAGCTCTGAAAGACGAAGATCCGACGCACTCGCGCTATTGAGACCACTGGGGATCTGTTGCTGATTTCGCACGCCGGCCCATAAAATTGCTCCAGCCGCGACGGCGGCCATGGGCAGCAATGTCCGCCAGCTGAGTGTTCCCCAGGAACCCGACAATGTGTCGGTTGTCACCGGACGATTCAATTTTCGAGTTTTCACCAAAAAATCGACCTGTCGTCGATTGGGCAAAGCGTGCCGTTGCGAATTACAGGCGCTATACGTACTCGAGGTTTGTGTGCACGCATACACGCGGCTGGTTGCCCGCTCTGCGAGCAACACGCGCTGCATCCGTTGCTCGAAAGACTGCGAAGGCTGGCTGTCACTCTGAACCGCCTGCTTCACACTGTTGCGAAATGCCCGCTCGAAACGCAGCCGTTCAGCGCAACAATGGCACTGCGCCAGGTGGCATTCAGCATCAACCGCATGTTCCAATGGCAACTCGCCATCCGCAAAAGTTTCAGTCCATGACTTGACTTCACTACAAGTAGTCATGCCGTGCCAACCTTTCGTGAACGATACTCATTGAGGCTGACGGGATGAGAGTCTGAATCATGGTCGAATTGCTCAGTACCAGTGTCGGCAACAATGCCCAATTCTCGAGCGTGGTCGATCAGTTTCATTTTTAATATACGACGCCCTCGGTGTAGTCGCGACATTACCGTACCAATCGGACAACCCAAGATGTCGGATATTTCGCGGTATGAAAGTTCCTCCACGTCGGCTAACACGACCGCGAGCCGGAAATCCTCGGGCAGATCCGCCAGGGCATTGCGAATTTCCGCCTCGAGCATCGGCCGCAATGCCGTGGATTCAGGATCGCGCATCGCCTCCATTGATGCGGTGCTCATCCAACCGTCCCACAGTGGGTCCGCCTCGGCTCCCTCGACGACGCTTCGTTCGAGCGAACCGCGACGATACCGATTGATGAAAGTGTTGGTCAGTATGCGCAGTAGCCAGGCCTTGAGGTTGGTGCCGGGCTCGAATTGCCGCTGGGCACGCATGGCTTTGACCAACGTGTCCTGAACGAGATCCTCACTTTCGACCGAATTTCTCGTCAGGCGAGTGGCAACGGCCAATAGGCTCGACAAATGCCCCAACGCATCGCGCTCAAAGTTGGTTAGCGATTCCACGCGCAGCGCCTCCGTGACGTCCAAGTGTGATCATCGGCATCTCAATCTCTATCTCAACCGAGCGTGGCGCTAGCCTATTCCCGCCGATTTTTGCTGAGCGTCGTCGAAAATGACTCAATTATTCTCCCCATCCCTGGATTTTTCGGCAATTAGGGCCTCCAGGGCAGTGAGCCGGTCTGCGAGTCGCGATAGTTCAACTTGAATCTCGGCCAAGCTGGGTCCAGTCGGGATAATTGCTCTTACGCGCTCATCAATGGCTGTCTGCCACTGCTCGAGCGTTGCTCGGATCCCCTTGGTTATGGGTTCTTTAGGCTGGGTCTCTAGCCCACGTTCTTCGGCCTTGTCTGGGATTTCGGCGGCAATTCCGTCGTCATCCTTAGGAATCAATTTGCCAATGGGTCCTTCACGAAGTTGACTCAGCCACTTCTCCCCCCGTTCTCGAATGAGGGACTTCAGCGTGGCAAGTGGAATACCCCGGGGCTGCGTCTTCAATTCTTCGGAAATGATAAGTGCAAGCGTTACCTCAGTTTTGTCTTCTTTGGAGGCGTTGTCGATGACCTGGATGTCCTCACCGGCCCGGATAAGATCTGCAATCTCTAGCAATGTGACGTACTTGCTATCTTTGGTGTCGTAGAGCTTTCGATTGGAATAGCGCTTTATAACCCGCCGGGACACGGCCCCAGCCGAGTTTTGATTTGAGCGTTCCTCCAATTCGTCCATGGTCATCCTTTGCTAACTTGAGCCATTTCTGCCCGTTCGCTTGATTCGGTGCAAGAGATTCTGACGGAACTCCTCCAGCCGGAGCGTGTGGTCGCTCATCCGACTTGAAACTTCGTCGGCCAATGCTTCGGGCCTCGGCCCGAGGATTTGGTCACTGAAGACCCGAAGTTACTCACCAAGCCGATTTCGTTTTGCTGATAACTGGTCCGAACTTATGGCCGCACGGTACACGGAGATATGCGCGTAACCACTCTGGCGCTTGCATTCCTTTTGCTCGCACTCCCGGCCTGCGTCGAAAGCCCGGCCAGCCCAGATTTAGTGACCGTCAGTGGGCTCAGTCCGCAAATTGTCGAACTGTCCGACACCCTGCAGGTGTCGGGTCACGGGTTCCCCGAGGGAGTGCCGGCGCGACTCTCTTTTCGAGGTGACATTTTCAGAGCCGGTCAAGTGCCGGAACGAAACGTGAATATCGTAGTTCGGACACAGGAGACCACGAAAGATACGGTCACGCTTTCGGTCAACGACGAACTCGAGCAGGCATTTTGCGGTGCCGGAGATGTCGCNNGAGCCCAAACTGAAATCCTTTCAGGTCGAACGAGAACGTCAACGCGTATCCCAGGAGGCGCAGCAATTTCTAGGTTTGACGCTGGAAGACTCGGGCCCTTCCGATTGCTGCACCGTTGTCGCAGCCCAGGGGCGCGCTCTATTGGCTGGAATTAGCCCGGGTGACAGGCTTCTCGACTTTGATGGCGTCTCGGTACTTCGTTCTTCGGATCTGGTCCCATCGGGGCGAAATCGCACTGCGAGATTGACCCTACGCCGGGCGGGTTCACAGTCTCCGCTCGTGCGTAACCTAGACGTCCAAGGGTTCCGCTGGACAATTCCAAGTGAATTGGCTCCCGCTTTGGGTTGTCTGCTCACCGCGCTTGGCGTCCTGTTCGCCGCGGTATCACCCATTCGCAACCTGCTACGGTCTCTTGCCAGCGCTATGGCTCGCGGTCTTGAGACGCGACTTGTGCCCGAGAAATTTCAAGTTACTTTGGGGCATTGGTACTCCGTAATAAAACAGTGCACTTCCGACATGCCGTTGCCCGAATCGGCAACGGTCAAGATTGCCGGCGTTGGCAGTGTCGTAGCATTGGGAAGCCTTTCCGCGGTGATGGCAATCCGGGAGGAATTGCTATCGTCGGAGCTAGACCTGCCGCTTTGGTGGTTGCTTACGACTTTTTCAATAACGCTCACTGCATTTCTCCTGAGCCTAGCGCACGTGCGAAGTGGCATCCTTCGGAGTTTGGTGTTTGCGACCCAGGCAATTTTGCATCAGATTCCGCTTCTAAGTCTGATCGTATCGATCATAGTCGTCACTCGGACTTCGCGTTTGGCGGATATCGTCCACGCGCAGGGCGCCTTCCCGCAAGACTGGCTGCTGGTACATGACCCCGCACTGGCCGTAACGGCAATATTGGTGGTGGTTGCGTTGGTGCCCACGGTGGCACCGCAGAAAATCCTGGCTACAGGTGCCGACCCAGAACGCAGCAGGGAAGTCATATCCTCGAGCGCTAGTCTAATTTCATTTTTGGCAAATCGTCTTCACGTTTGGATCCAGTCACTCCTGTTGTCAATCCTCTTGCTTGGGGGGTGGTCAGTACCTGGTGCTGAACTAGCAGCGGGGAACGGTCATATGCCCTTGAAGCTGCTGGCAATTGCGGTGCTGCTCCTAAAAACGTGGGCAATAGTGGCTGTCGTATCACTGGTGCGTTGGTCTGTTGGGTCGCTGAGCCTTCGACACACGGCACGTTGGATCTTGCGGCGAGGTTTGCCCCTGACCATTTCGACTTCACTCTTGACCTTTGTTTGGGCCTTTTGCGTCCGTTATTGGGCGATCCTTTGGGCGGACGCCGTTGTGCATTGGGTAGTGTTGGGGTTACTGTTGGCAACCGGGGGACTGCTTGTAAAACTAACATTGAATCGCTTACGGCGCGGCGTGCCACTGTCGCCGCTCAATCCTTGGATCTGAAAAGGGCCTCATTCCTAACCCAAAATCCATCGGGCCCCGTGCCCCCTGACGGCATCGGGCGAAGGAAGTTCAGACCGAGAGGCGAGGAGCCTTTCACCCAAAATAGCAACATGCCCTCGATGGGTATCGAGGGCATGTTCGGCTTGGGAGGAGCTATTTTGTGTAAGAAACGGACTATGCCGCCTGTTTAGATATAAGTGCTCGAAGTCTCTTCATTGCGCGTGAATGCAATTGGGAAATTCTGGGCTCGCTGACACCGAGCTGGGCGCCCAGGTCCTTGAATTTGATGCCCTTGAAGTAGTGCATGGAGACGATGTGTCGTTCGCGCTCCGGAAGTTGTTCAACGGCTCTGGCCAGTGCCTCACCCACGAACTTCTGGTGGACGGCTGACTCGCTGCTGGACCCCTCACTGGAACCCAGAGCTCGTCCTTGTTCCCACTCGCTCACGTCCTCGAGCCGTACCACGGATGGAGGAGCAATCGACGTATTTCCTGATTCTTGTGCTTCTGCAGCAGCGGCACGTGCACGTCGGGGCAACCAATCTTGCGCGCGCAACTCATCCAAGATGGCTCCGCGAATACGCACGCGGACGTACCACTCGAAACTATCGTCGCACTGTCCATCTTGGCGACGTATTGCATCCCAGAGCCCGCTCATGCCAGCGGCTATCAAGTCGTCACGCAGAACATTGCGAGGTAACTTGCGTTGAAACCCGCCGACGATTTGTCGAACCAGCGGAGCATATTGCTGTAGCAGTTGCGCGGCTCTCAGATCATCTGCACTCTTTTGACGTGCCAGGTGTTTGCGAGTGCGCCGAGTTGATATGCGCGTCTCGCTGGGACGAACCAGGGCTCGCGTCGACTCATGCCGACGTGCGGGCCGTGGAATGACGGAGGGTCTTGGAACGACGGAATGCCGAAGCGCCCGATCCTCAGGGGCGAGCATCCAATTGGTCGCATCGAGGTCAAGTCCTGAAACCTCAGGTCGAACGACCAATTTCTCGGATGATTTCGTGTCTTGTCGCAGTGCCGGCATATTCATAGCCTCCTCCGATTTCGGGGAAGCCTTCAGCAAGGCATGTGCCATTCTCGTAAACAGCTGAAATCACAGTGTTTGTCTGCCAGTTCTTTGACATGGGGGGTCGTCGCGTACCTGGTTATATTTGGTCTGGAGACCCCCGATACCCCTTAACTTTTGTGGCTACTGATCACAAACGCTCGCGACAACTCAACGATTACACGGACCTGAATTTGGGATGCTGCGGTCCTGGAGGCTGCCCGCGAGGGGGGTGTTTCATTACCCTGGACGCAGTCATAAGAGACTCCTTCGACGGAAATGCCTATTCCAACGATATACGGTGCGGGTCTCCAGCGACCCACCGAAGCGAATCGCGCACAATTTCGGGCTTCGGGCACAGCGGCGGGATGCCAGTAGGGTAACCTCTGACCCGGTCATAACTCCAACGGCCCCCGTGAGGAATCTGACGGTAACCCCATCTCCGACCCGCCGGTTATTTGTAGTCCATCGAACCAAGATGCGACGATGGTGTAGTTACCCAAGCGCGTCGAGGAACGATGGGTGAAGGCAAAAACCTAGTTGGTGTGGATATCGGGACAAGCTCCATCAAAGTTTGCCAACTTAAGGATGGGCGTCGCGGACCTACGCTCGTCCGATTTGGATACGCGCCATTGCCACCGCAAGCCATCGTGGATGGCCAGGTGATGGACGCTGCGTCAGTCATATCGACGTTGGTAAAGGTTATGCGCGACACGCACATCCGCGAGCGGGATGTGGCCGTCAGCGTGTCCGGCCAAAGCGTAATCATCAGAAAGATCACCGTCCCGATGATGACTCCTGCCGAATTGCGCGAGCAAATTCAGTGGGAGGCCGAACAGCATATTCCCTTCGATATCAAGGACGTGGAGGTTGACTATCAGGTCCTGAAACGAAGACCCGAGTCGAGCCAGATGGACCTTCTGCTCGTCGCGGCAAAGAAGGACCACATAAACGACTATGCCGCGCTGGTTCGCAGTGCGAAATTGCGCCCGGTCGTTTGCGATATTGACGCCTTTACGGTCCAGAACCTTTTCGAATTCTCGCGTGGGACGGTTGAAGACAAGACTATCGCCCTTTTGAACGTGGGAGCAGGCCTTGCATCCCTGAACATCATGTCCGCTGGAGTCAGTGGATTTACTCGTGAAATTGCCGCTGGTGGGAATTCGGTTACCGAGCAGATTCAGAAGCAGCTGGCAATTCCTTTTGACCAGGCCGAAGCTTACAAATGCGGTGGCCAGGTAGGTAATCCGACGCCCCATGGGATTGTTCCCCAGCAAGCAGTGACGATTATGGAGGCCGCGGCTGACACGATTGCGGCCGAGATCCAAAGATCATTGGATTTCTATATGGCGACCAGTGGAGAAAGCGAGATCTCCACGGTTTTTCTCAGTGGGGGTACGTCGAACCTGCCGTTTCTTGCCCAAGCAATTCAGCGGCGCACTCGAGTGGCAGTTGAAATTTGGTCACCGGTCGAGCGGTTCCAAGTCGATACGAAATCAGTGGACATGGGCCTTCTAACGCAACGGGCTCCTCAATTGGCGGTTGCCCTGGGCCTTTCGCTGCGCCGCGACCGGGAGGAACACCCGTGATTCGCATCAACCTGCTGCCGCGCAAGAAGAAGGTTGAACGCACCGAGGTCCGACAGACTTGGCTCATCGTCTTACTGGCTCTGATGCTCATGGAGATTATTGGCCTGTTCGCCTTTCACAGTTGGATGAATGGCAAGCTGAAGGATCAAGAAGTCAAAAATACTCAACTCAACGACCAGATCGATCAGTCGAAAAGGGCAGTCGCCAACCATCCCGATGTCAAGGCCAAGCTAGAACAGCTGCGGGCTAAAGAAGAAGCCATTTCAAAGCTTCAATCCGCCCGCACGGGTCCTACCGCCGTTTTGTTGGAACTTGCGCGCATTCTGACCCCGGGCAAGGGGCCCACCGTTGACGCGGCACGGCTGGATGAGCTTCGCCGAGAGAACCCGCTAGCGCTCTACAATCCCGGTTGGGATCCACGCCGTCTGTGGCTCACTCAATATGCTGAAGACAAGCGCAGCGTAAAAATCGTGGGGGCTGCACGAGATGGGGAGGACGTGAGCGAATTTGCTCGGCGGTTGAATCTCTCGAACTTGTTCTTCGACGTTCAGCTCTTGCCGGGTAAACGTGCGACGGACGAAAAGTACGGCTTGGAATTGGTGAAGTTCGAACTTCAGGCAAAGGTCAGGTACTAAAGTGGCAAGCCTCGGCCTCAATAAGCTCAATGCGACCGCGAAGTTTGCCATAATTTTTGGCGCACTCTTGGTGGGTGCCGTCGCTTACTATGTCATTTTCTTCGACGATCTGTCGCGCTCGATTGATCGAGCCAAGGAACGCGAAAAATCCCTGCATGCGGATTTGGCTACAGCACGGCAAAATGAATTTGCCTACCAGCGGGACTTGGCCGAGTTGACGGAACGCCAGCAGCGACAAAATCAATTGGCCAAGGTCTTACCAAACAGTACGGAATATCCGGCGTTTTTGAGTTCGCTTCAGAGTGTATCCAACATTTCTGGCATTACGCTGAGCGCTTGGGCTCCCCAGCCCGAAGTCTTGGAAAAGTTCTATGCGCGGGTCCCCATGCGGCTGGACGTCGAGGGCCGTTTTCATCAGATTGCCAAGTTCTTTTACGGCATTGGTCAATTGGACCGCATCATCAATATGGAAAATATTACGATGTCGGAACCAAGAGAGGTCGATAAGGAATACGTCGTAAAGGTAACGGCACTGGCGACGGCCTTTCGAGCTTTGGCAACGACTGACGCTGCAACTTCCGATAAGCGTCCGCCTGGAGGCAAGCCGTGAGTCGCGCAATATCGAGGTTCACTATTGAACTGGTGGCGGCTTCGGCGATGTTGCTCGCGTGCTCGGACCGAGTTGTCACGAGTGCCAGTGGCAACTCGACCCCCAATGTCGTTGATCGTAAGCCGCAAGCTCAGGCTACGGAGGCTGACGCAGGCCCCCCCGCAAAGCTGGAGTTACAAGAAGTCGAATTTACGGAGTCCGAGAGAAGCCGCGACCCGTTTCGCGCCTTCACCTCTAGTTTCGTCGAGGAAGCTCGAACTCAGACCAAGTCGCAACGCGAAGTCGTCATGGAGGATTTTTCAATCGACGACATGAGGATCATCGGCATCGTTACAGGCGGCGTGGAAGCGCGAGCCATGTTGGTCGATCCTCGCGGCTACGGTCACGTCGTACACCGAGGTCAGTTTATTGGGCGCTCGGAGGTTGTTCAGGGCGAGGGTAAGGGCAACAAGTCGTACGAGATCAACTGGCGTGTCGACAGAATCCGCGATGGTGATGTTGTGCTCGTGCGAGAAGATCCGAAGAATCCCGAAATCCCGAGTTCGACCCGCGTCCTCGTGCTTCACCCGCAGGCTGAAGCGACGCTGATTGAACGACCTTAGTCCTTGGGCGGCGAGATCTTGACCAGTTCTGGCGAAATATTTCTCAACGTTGTCATGGCGATCCGCAATCAGCCGTCAGCTTTCAGGATTCAGAGTTCCCGCTGAAGGCTCAAGGCTGACTGCTGACAGCCAGGGCTCTTAGGGGGTTTTGGCTGGCCAAGAGCGGCGTTGAGAGTTGGCGTTGCCCCAACACCGCGGGTTGTCGAGTTGTCGTGCTGCTGAAGGGGCGTGTCCAAGTGGGTTCAAGACACCAAGAAAGAATTGAACCTGCCTTGGCGGGTCGCCAAGAACCACGGTTTTTTGCCTGCCCAGCGTGGCTTCAGGGCGGATCCTGCGGCGCCAAGGCATGCCTCGACACCAATTCCGAGCGATTGGGCAGAATTTAGAGCACGGGGCGACGGAAGAGTTTGTGCCCGCGCCCCCGTCGGGGCTACTATGCACCCGAGCAGGTCCGGCCTTGCGGCGGGCCAGTGGCTGTACCGGAGTTACCAACCGATGAGGTCTAGGTCGTTCGTATTTTCTGCGACAAAGGGCGTTCCGCTGCTCGCGCTAGCCTGCTTGACCTGGGCATTGCCCGCAAGCGCTCAGTCAATCAGTCACGCGCAGACAACGGAAGTTTCTCCGCCTGGTGAACGTCAACGCGTTCAAGTGATTGTGCATTTCGACGCGCCGCCATCTCCGATTGCGCGTTTCGAACGGCAAAACAATCGCCTGATTGTCGATGTGCCCAACGCAGAGCTCAGGGGAAATTTCCCCCCGGTGACGCCTAAGGAGGGCGTCGTTGCGGGGGTGCTAACGCAGTCTTTTGAAGCCTCGGGTAGTCGAACCGTTCGTGTACTGGTGACACTGCACGAAGCGGCGCGCTACGACGTGGTTCCGCGTGGCGATGATCTGGTGATATCGCTGGAACCTGGATCATACGGCGTCATTGATGAGCCAATCAGGAAGAGTGCCGCAAAGCCTGCCAAGCCCGAAGAAGTTACCCGCATTGAAGATGTTCGGTTCGAACACAGCGCTACCGAAGATCGCGTCGTGCTTCGCGCATTTCCTCCTCCGGCGCACGCTAGTTCGAGTGCCACTGCGTCGGGTACCCGAATTGTGCTCGATGCNNCCGGATCGAGTCATTCTCGAAATCGAACACGCAGCGAGTACCCAGCATCGTATGGTGCGCGAAGCGGGCGCGTTGGTATTCGAATTCTACGCGGTCAATGATCTGCCTACATCGCTGACAGGCATTGCGCGAGACGGGGGGATTGCCCGCCGAGTTCGCACGGTTTCTACGGAAGACATGCCTCTCGGCGTTCCGCATATCGACGATGGTTCGGCGGGACAATACCCACCCGTCCAAGAAACGGCCACGGTCCCCGAAGCTGTCGCGGGCGTTACTCCAGCCTTGTTTGGGCAAGCCAGGGATCGTTACTCTGGTCGCCGTATCGATCTCGATCTGAAGGACGCTGATATTCACAACGTCCTTCGCCTCTTGGCCGATGTCGGACACGTCAACATCGTCACGGCCGACAATGTCACGGGTACCGTAACCATCCGCATGCGCAACGTGCCCTGGGATCAGGCGCTCGATGTGATTTTGCAGGCTAAGAACCTGGGTGTCGTGCGGCAAGCCAATATGCTGCGCGTTGCGCCGCTCGCGGAGCTCGAAAAAGAGCGCGAGATGACGATTGCGCGGCTCAAGCAAGAGTCGCAGCTGGCCCCGGTTGAAACTCGATTGATACCGGTTTCCTACGCCAACGCGGGTGAAATCTCGAGGCGTGCTAAGGATCTGCTCTCCGAGCGGGGCAGCGTTGCCGTAGACGACCGAACCAATGTATTGATTGTCCGCGACGTCGCGGGAAATCTAAACCAGATCGAGGAACTCACGCGAGCCCTCGACACGCAGACGCCGCAGGTGTTGGTGGAAGCGCGAATCATCGAGGCGACGAGCAAATACCTACGTGATGTGGGCATCCAATGGGGTGGAGATGCGTCCTTTTCACCGGTAACCGGCAACCCAACGGGCCTAGCATTTCCCAATTCAGTGGGCGTAGCGGGTGGTGCCAGCGATACGAATACGCCTACGGCGGGTTTGAGTCCCACATCGAACCGGGTCGACAATCCCAATTTTGCAGTGAATTTACCAGCCGCAGTCGGCACCGGCTCAGGTGGTGCAATTGGCCTCACATTTGGCTCGATTGACAACACAATCAACTTGGCTCTGCGGCTGTCGGCTGCCGAATCCACCGGCATGGTTCGCATCCTCAGCAGCCCGCGCGTATTGACCCTAGACAATCGCGACGCGCGTATTGCCCAGGGCACGTTGATTCCGTTCTCGCAGGTCAGCGCGATGGGTGTGCAGACTACGTTTCAGGAAGCAAAGTTGCAGCTCTTGGTGCGCCCACACGTAACGGCTGACGGTAGCGTGAGTATGCACGTCAAGATCAATCGTGACGAGCCAGACTACACTCAGACCTCGGCCCGTGGTGATCCGATGATCCTCAAGCGCGAGGCCGAAACGGACCTGTTGGTCATGGACGGACACACGGCCGTCATTGGTGGGATCTATACCCGCAACACCGGGCGAAACCTGGACCAGGTTCCATTTTTCGGCGATATCCCAATTCTCGGGCTGCTATTTCAGCGTCGCCGTGCCAGCGATCAGCGCGGCGAATTGGTGATTTTTCTAACGCCACGCATCGTCAATCGAGCTGAAGCCTTAGGTCGGTAAGCGATGCCTTTGAGTCCACTCCGGACTCGTGTTGCTGGATCGACGAGGCTCGTTCGGTCGCGAGTTCGTCTGGCCGCCTTGGGTCTGCTGTTGTCGTGGGTGTCACAAGGCCGGGCCTACGAGGCCAACGTCGACGGTCAGAGTGTGTTGCAGCTTTACACGGTGCAGGGCCTTTACGGGGCGCCCTCGGTGAGCCGGCAACGACTCACGCACACGCTGGGCTTGGACGTCGTCGATCTGGCCGGTTCGGCCTGGAACAACGAGCCTTGGGTGAATGTGCGCATCCGAATGCGCATGGACGGGGACTACGGGATCAGTCCTGCCGAACAAGATCCTTCGAACAGCGATTACTTCGTTCCCGGTCTCAAGACTTCGCCCGTGGATGTGATGTATGCATACATCGAAGGCGGTGGCTGGTTGAGAGATACGGTTGGCTTTCGCCTCGGACGTCAATTGTTCTTCGATGAATTGGGCTGGTGGTCACTCGATGGCGCAAAGCTCACGTTCATGCCCGGGCGCCTGTTCGAACTTTCGGGATACCTGGGCTTCGAGCAACGCGGGGGATTGCCCTTGCTGTCTACCGGTCGTTACGAAGCAGGCGGAGTATTCCGCGGGAATCGAGAGGGACTAGGCGCGACACAGTGGCCCAGTTACCTGCAGTCGACGTCGCTTGCGCCCGCAGCCGGTGGCTCATTGGTGCTCACCGCAATTGCGCACCTCAGGGCGCGCATCGACTATCGCCGCGTCTGGCAACGGGATCAGGTCATAACGTCACCATTTCTCGATGCGAATGGCCAGCTTGCAACAGTCTCGATGACCCGCGTTTCGACTGAAAGGGCGGGTGCTAGTGTCGGATATGACTTTGGACAAGTGGCGTCGAGCGATGGGGCGATGGTCTACGATGTGTATCGCGACAAGATCATCGAGCACCGAGCGGCGGTGCAGGCTCACCTTGCCGAGCACTTGCAATTGTTCTTGAACTACCAATATCGGCTGCCGACATTCGATGCGGATTCAATCTTCAACTGGTTTGGGGCAGTCGGTTCGACAGTCGTGCGCTCGCGACTGGGAATCGAGCTGCGCCGTGACTGGACACTGGGAGCGACCGCGGGCGTGCGCTGGTACCGAGCGCCCTTCACTTCGACGACGACGGACGCGGGAAATACCCGCTATGCCGAACGCGATTGGCTGGGCGGGGTGGATTCCACCTGGCACACACAGAAAATGGTCTTTCGCATCGCGGACACGACCGAGGCTGGAGACGCTGGAGATCGCTGGGTCGGCGACGCATACCTTTCGTACAAGCTCGTCGGAGGGGCGTTGACTCCATCGGCGCTGGTCAGCATGGCGCGCTGGCGCGATCATCTTCGGAGCGACTTCAACTCGACTGTGTTCAGCTATGTTCTCGGCTGTCGGTTCGCGCCCGTTAGAGCCCCAATCTTCGGGCTCGACTGGGAACATTCGGTCAGCGACGTGATGACGCAGCGCTTCAGGCTCGTCGCTAGCGTTGACGTGAGGTGGCCATGAAGGAAAAAGTGTTTGGCTTCATGGCGTGGATAACGACGATGGCGCTCACCATGCTTGCCATCGCCGCGAGTGATGTCCCGAGCGATGCACCGGTAAAACCCGAAAATTCATGGGGATTGCGACAAACAAAAACCCAAAATCTTGGGGATACAAGGCCTGAATTCGCGGCGCAGTCGCGCCCGAATGCCCTTGTGTATCCACCGCTCAAGGCATCCCTTCCCGCAGCCCACCGCGTTCATGCGGACAAGACCAAGCTCGCTTGTCTGGATTGCCACCAGAATGCGCGGACAAGTAGAGCGGCTGCTGACTGGCTTGGACCAACATCTCAACAATGCGTGAAGTGTCATGCGGAGCGGTTCCAGAACTCGGTGCCTGCACGACCCGCGAGTTCGAGGATTCGGTTCTCACATGCCAAACATGCGGCAAGAAACATCGGCTGCACCAGTTGTCATGGCCGCGTTAATCAACGCGACGATGCAATGGGCGTGGAGCAGCTTCCTCTGATGTCGCGTTGTCTCGTTTGTCACAGCGGTCCGCCGGCGTCACAGCAGAGCGCCGGTAGCGATTGCCGCCTGTGTCACCTGAGTCGCGGCGGTGTGATCCAAACGCGCTTCCGGGAAGGGCGACTGCTCCCTTCGAATAGCCTCGGGCCCATGGAGCACACGGATGACTGGAAGACTCGTCATGGCGACGCCGCCATGAACCAGGGCAGACTATGTTTGACCTGTCATCAGGAACAGGAATGTGTAGCGTGCCACAACGGGCGGTTGCGGCCTCGATCGATACATCCGAGCGATTGGCTGCGGCTGCACGGAATCGCGTCTCGCCAAGAAGGCCCTGCCTGCGGCACTTGTCATCGAGACCAATCCGAATGCCTCACTTGTCACCTCCGTGTTGGATTGAGTCCCACCGGCCCACGGGCGGCCAGCGGCGCTCGTGGACGCTTCCACCCGCCACCCTCGATTTGGACGGACCGCCCGCGCACCGGGCAGCATCACGCAGTGCAGGCGAGGCTCCACCTGGACGAGTGTGTTTCCTGCCATCAAGAGCGCGACTGCACGTCATGCCACGCAACCGCGGGCGTAGGAGGACCCGGCGTCGGGTCACCTTCCGGCATGAGCCTGTCGCCGCATCCGCCGGGCTTTAGGCTCCTCTGCGGGGGGACGCTCGGTAAGAATCCCAGGGCCTGCTTGGTGTGTCACCGGGCCGACGATGTGGAGCTACTGCCCTGCCGCTAGACCCCTCGGTAGGTTGGTGGGTCGAAATCCTCAATTTCCCAGCAATAGTGGGTCCTCGGCTGCCATTCGTAAGGCTGGCGTTATAAAAGCTGCAACGGTCTTGCACAATCGAAGGTTCGACAGGTATAGCGATATTCCTCCGAGCAGTTGCCGGCCGGAGCACAAGGAGGCCTTTGGTGCAGGAGCTCGTCCGCTATTTGCTCGAAAACTTGTACCTGGATTTCCAGGGAGAAATATCCGTCGACAGGGTCAGGGAGTTTCTGCGCGAGGACGATAGTAGAGAGGCTCGCGCGCTACTCTCGAAGATCATCGAAGAGAAAGGGGTCGACGACCTACTCTTAGCCTTAGCGGATTGCCTCAAGGAGCAACTCCGCAGCGGCATCACAGAGAAAACGATACGCGAGCAGCTCTCGGTCTATACCGACAGCTAGAGGCGAATGTGGGTTTGGGCGTAGCCCAAGAACACAAAACTAGTGGCGCGATGGCGGCAACCCCGCCAGCCCTTCGGGGCTATCGTTCACACGGTATCGCGCAACTAGGTTACAAGGTCGTTTTGCTCGTGGGCGGCGTGCTGAGTTGCCCCAGCTGCGACGTTGGAAGCCGCGATGCTCCCGCAAGCGAGCCTCTGCGAGTAGTTGCGATCGAGCCCGATACTGCGCAAGGGCTCGATTGCAAAAACGGGGCTTGCGGCTTTGATCCCAATGCACCCATTCGCTTGAAATTCGATCGCTGGCTCTTACCCACAACGGCTGTTCGTCAATCCGTGTCGCTGTACACGCAGGGCACCCAGCTGGGCGTCTTTCTGAGACCTGATTATGACGTGACGGCACGGAGCCTCAGTTATCGACCCGACACGCCGCTCGCGTCAGGTACTGTGTACATCCTGAAGCTTAGCGATGCCGACCAGGATCCGAACGGCCTAGGCCTACGCTCCTTCGATGGCAATGCCCTTGGAAGCACGAAAACATTCGCGTTTCGAACCTCACAATCGGGCCAAACGCCGCCACTAGTCGATGACTTGCCCGCACCTTCTTGCGATCGAGTCGTCGCCGCATTGGTCAGTTCCGGTTGCACGCGAGGCGGCTGCCACAGCGGGAATAGTCCGCGGATGGGCCTTTTGCTCGACAGCCCGAGTGGCCTAGTATCCACGGCAATCGATCACGTCGCCCATGAAACTGAAACTGGGACCAACGTGACCGAGCAAGTCGTCTCCGGAGGTCGATTCGGAACTCAAATGCCGATCATCGATGGGGGTCGTCCCGAGAACAGCTACCTGATTTACAAATTGCTCATCGGCAAATGGTTCAATCGAGAACTCGCCGCACAGCCCGTGACCCCATTCACGACTGATGCGCTTAGTCAGGATGCAATCGATCGCGCGCGCGCCTGGTTCATAGAATTTGGCGCGATGCCGCCCGATGCGATCGGATATCCCGATGGGATCTCACCGCCGGAACTGGTAAGCGAGCTACAATCCTGGATTCGCTCAGGCGCGTCGTGCCCATAACCTCGGAATCAATTGAATTTCTCGATGATTTTCGAGCGTTAGAAATCCACGTCGTGAGCAATGCGTCCAAAGCCGAAATACTGCCGAACTGCGGGCGATAACCAGCAAAGTAGCGACAAATCGTTGAGTTAACCCAGCCGCATAGGGTGCCGTAGGTGTCGTCGATGGACGATCCATCCGACTCGCCAAATGCACCGGCTTTCTGGCCCCACGCGCCTGAAGATCAGTATTCTAAGGGGCAACCTAAGACGTCCAGACGGGCGACGATTGCATTCCTGATGGATTTTCCGGAACTGTTGGGCGACAGCTATGCGACGACACTGCGCGATGCCCTGGATGAGGCCTGTCGGGCGCTCGACTTGAACCTGTACATCGTTGCTGGCCGTTGGCTGGAGGATCCGGATCCGAACGGAGTGCTGCATAACAAGGTTTATGAGTGGATTGACGCTGAAGCAGTCGATGGGATCATCGTGCTCTCGACTTCCCTCGCGGCGTGTGCGGGGAGCGCTGCAGTTTCACGGTTGTGCGCAAGGTATGCGCCAATGCCTGTGTGTTGCATCGGCGTAGCCATTGAAGGTGTCCCGAGTGTCGTCATCGACAACCGTCTTGCCATGCGTGGCGTCGTCGAGCATTTAGTCCGAGAGCACGACTGTCGTCGGCCTGTGTTCATCAGCGGACCTCCGATGAATGTCGAGTCGCAGGATCGACTGGCTGCCTGCCTCGAGGTTCTCGGCGAACATCGGATCGACATGCCTCCTGAACGCGTCTGCTGCGGCAACTTCTTGCGAAGTCCGGCCGAAACCGCGGTTAACTCCTTGCTTGACCGCGACATCGAGTTTGACGCCGTGATTGCAGCCAATGACGCAATGGCGCTAGGAGCCCTGGCGGCGCTACGCAAACACGGGCGACGTGTGCCGCGGGACGTCATAGTCACCGGTTTTGACGATGTGCACGAGGTGGCACTGGCCAGTTCTCCCATGACTACTGCACGTCAGCCGCTGCGAGCGATGGCGAATCTGGCACTACGTATCGTGCTCGATCAGATCGCGGGGCACAGTGTCGAATTGGTTCACAAGTTGCCGACCGAACTGGTCATTCGGCGGTCTTGCGGTTGTGGCAGGCAACGGCTAGCCGCCCTGCAAACGCCGGGCGAGCGACCCGCAGAGTCTGCAGTAACTCACCTCGCCGATAACGCCGAGCGGCTTGCTTGTGCCGTGGAGCGAATTTTCGAAGAATCCAGTCCAGCCATATCCGAACGTGTCAAGCATTTGCTCGAAGCGTTGCGTGATGAGTTAACCGGACACCGGCAGGCATTTATCGACGTCCTAGAAGACAGCCTGGAGGTATTGGTAGGCGACAAGAATCAAGCCTTCCAACAATTGCAGGAAGTCGTAACTCTGTTGCGCGAGGAACTGCGACCGTTTACCACATCCGAACTCGAGGATCTGTGGCACGACGCGCGCTGTTCAATCATGCTCACTTGCATTCGCAGCCAGGTAATTCACGGGCTAGATGTCACAGACCTCTATACGCGAGTGATGCAAACGGCCAATCATTTTTCGACCGCCTTTCGTCGCGTACCGGAGCACGAGGACGTGAACCTGTCGTTCCCTGGGGCAATCGTAAAGAGTGCCTTTGTGTCTCGCCTCGTCAGCGGCGAAAAAGAAGAGCTCGAGCCATGGCTGTTCGTGTTCGAGAGTCGCTGGTATAAGCCGCCGCTTTCCAGATTTCCCGCGCGTCACCTGATTCCGGGGATGGCTTACCCGGACAATCGACGTCACACGTCGTTGGTCCTGCCGCTTGTCCTTGACCTGACGGTGCTCGGGGTGGCGGTGTTTGAGTTTTCGCCGCGCACCAAGGGCCACGAAATCCTGCGCGATCAGCTTGCGACAGCACTTAGCAGCATTCAACTGCACGAAGAAGTCCTAAAGACCACGACGCTTCACGAAAGGAGCGTTCAAGAGCGCATCGCCACGGCGCGGAGAATGCAATCATTGAGCGTGCTAGCGGGCGGTGTTGCTCATGATCTCAACAACGCGCTCGGGCCCTTGGTTGCGTTGCCCGACGTCATTCTAGCGGGTTTCGATACGGCCATGGCGGGCGATCAGGAGGCACACGCCGAACTGCGTGCAGATATCGAGGCCATCAAGCTTGCATCTTTGCGAGCTTCGCGGACCATCAAGGACCTGCTGACTCTCGGTCGGCAAGGTCGAACGGAAAAGGGTTTGGTCGACCTAAACCTCGTCGTGCTCGATTCGTTGCCTCGCAAATCAACTCGATTCACAGAGGGTGACGAGCGAAGCGTCAAATTCTCCATTGATTCCAGCCACGAGCCCCTTTGGGTCAATGGATCGGAGACTCACCTGGTGCGTGCGGTTACCAATCTCGTGCGCAATGCAATGGAGGCCATTCCGGGCCAGGGCACAATTGCCATCAAGACATTTGCGGTCACGACCGTCGCAGCGATTATTGGGTTTGAAGCTATCGAGCCAGGTGAGTACGCAGTGGTGTCCATCTCGGACACCGGCACGGGAATTCCGGATTCCGAAATGGGGCAAGTGTTCGAGCCATTTTACTCCAGAAAGAAACTGGGAAACGAGAGCGGGTCGGGCCTAGGTCTGGCGATCGTCCACGGCGTTGTCAAAGAGCATGGCGGTTACGTGGATGTCCAAAGCAAAGTTGGGCGCGGCACGAGCTTCTCCCTCTATTTTCCGCGAGCTGCCGCAGCGCCCGTGCCCACCCGCGCGCGATCGAGCCCTATGCCTCTCAGGCACGCGCGTATTTTGGTAGTCGACGACGAACTCGTACAGTTGCGTACTTCGCGACGCATTCTGACCTCTTTGGGTTATGCGGTCGAGACTTGTGGCAGTGGCGCCGAAGCGCTCGCACAAATTGATGCAGCACTGTCTCCGTGCGATGCTCAGATGTCGCCATCGATGTCCAGTCCATACGACCTCATTATTCTCGACATGGTTCTTCACGAGGATCGGGACGGACTGGAAGTTCTAGACGCCATACGCCAAATGCTTCCTGAACAAAGAGCGATCATCGCAAGCGGCCACGCGCCCACCGAGCGCATCGAACGTGCATTGTCCGCAGGCCTAATCTGGCTGCCAAAGCCCTATACGAAGGCGGAACTCGAGGCCACCGTTCGGCGGGCATTGGCTCGCCCCGCGAGCCACGCACCGGGTGGGAGCGATACCATCGGTCCTCTTCGCAACTGATGCCCGTCGGCGGCGCTCCTAATCGCGGCAGGTGCGGGCGCTGTTGCAGGTGCCGGTGCCGTGGCAGGTTCTGGGGCAGCCGCAGGGGCTGGGTCAGGGGCGGTTTCTGATGCAGAACCTGCCTCTGCTACAGAACCCGCCCCTGCAACGGCTGCCGCCACAGAACCGCCCCTGCAGCAGAACCCGCCCCTGCAACAGGCGTACTTCGTGACGAATTCGATATTGAGATCTAGGGCGAGGGTCAGGATCAGCTTGAGGTCTAGGATCAGCCGGAAGCAAGATAGCCGGCAGCCTGAAGGGGGGAGCCTGAAGGGCTAGGGCTAGCCAGAAGGGGCGGCGCGATACTGCAGGTTAACTCGCGGAATACTCTGAAGATTTGCATTGGCGCGCCAGCGCCTCGCGCTGTCACTGGCCAATGCATTTTTACGTGATTGATTGACGGCGGGGTTGTTCGCGGGCTCAGGACTCCTTCTGCTTTGAAGGAGTCCTTCGCACATGAATCAGCTCAACAATCACGGTTCGTCACTTCCGCATCATCGGTTGCTCGCCTATCAGAAGTCTTTGGAGTTGCTTGCAGCCGTCCGCTCAGCGCAGATTCGGGACGCAAAGCTTCGTGATGAGGCTTTGCGGGCCGCAAAGGGCACCTGTCTCAACCTCGCGGAGGNNGAGGCGACTTGATCACACTACGCTCCTTGTAATTTGTTGGCTGCGCTTTTGGTCCAAAAGGCGTTGTTGCTTTCGCAACGGGGCCGATTTTACGTCAATTCGGAGACCACTCTGGCGGCCCTTGATCGCGTACACGTACGGGATCTTGGCCGCTTTGACCCAATTGAGGATGGTTTGCTTACTGACCCCCAGCTCGGCGGCCGCTGCGCTGAGGGAGAGCCAATCCGGCGGCGCATTTGGCGTGAGACGTTCGCGATCCGCCTCAGTGATGCGAATGGACCATGGGGCTCCCGCCGTGATCTGTTCGCCGTTCAAGATCCCCAGCTTCAACCACAGGTACACCGTCCCCCCACTGACCTTGAAGAGGCTGGCGGTTTGCTCAACCGTGTACGTAGTGGCATCATCATTTACTGCTGTGCCGTGATAGCAGGGGATCTGGTAGTTCAGCCTCAGGCTGGCCACATGGTGAGCTGCGAATGTGAGCTTCTTGGGTGTCTTCATGCCACGTCGCGCCAAGATGCGCGCAATCTGTACGTCCGAGTGGCGTTTAGCCAGTTCGCCAACTAGCTCTATCAGGTCCGGTGACGCTGCCGTGCTCGGCCGAAGCCGATTCAATGTGACAGTGACTTCGGTGGCCACCCCGCCTTTCCAGATCATCTTGACATATACCGTACGCTCTTCTTTGCGGAGTTGAACTTCCTCAATGGCGGCGCGAATCAGCGCCTTTCGATCCCTGTTCGTGACCCGCGGATGTGCCCACAACCGAGGAAGATCTCTGGCAAGCTTGTGCAGTTGTCGCTCCTCGCTCTCACTGAGCCGTTTTGTAAGCTGCACGCGTCGCGCAGCGACTTGCTGCTCTATGTTCTGCGTGGACTTGAGCGCATCATTCCATCGGGTTTCCAACGTCCGCGCGACCACGCGGTTTTCGGGTTCCACCGCATTGTATTGTCGCTCAGCCCTGCCAGCTTCATAGCGTGCGCGCTCCAGCTGAAGCTCTAATTGACGCAGCACGGTGTCTTGCTGCTCATCCAAGCGGCGCAGTGCTGCCAATTGCACCTCCGTACTGCTCTGTGATAAGGCACCGAGGAAAACTCGGACTACGGCTTCATCAATGCGATATCCCCCGAAGGACTGACAGACACCTGCGCGTTTCTGCTTATACCCACCAATGCATTGATAAACCCCCGCCTTGCGCCTACTCACCAGACGCGGGTACGCAACCGTCATCGACCGTCCGCAGTGACCACAGCGGACAATGCCCTGCAAGAGCGCCGCGCCTTCACGCAGCGCTCTGGATGCCTCGTCCCGAGTTGCAGGTCTGTTGCGGTGAATCATGCGCTGAATCCTTTCGAAGTCTTCGCGTGACACGTACGCCTCGTGGTGATCATGCAAGATCACGTCACAATCTGCCAGGACTTTGCGCTGGCGACGTGCCTTGCGCTCGCCATTGTGCCCGATTTCATGCATTACGCGCGAACGACCATAGACGTAGGTCCCAGCATAGATGGGATTGGTCAGCATTAGATAGATAGCTCGGTAGTACGGCTTCTCCCAGCGCACCAAACCGTCGCTGAAATTTCTTCTTGGGATACGTAGCTCTTCGTGCGCGAGATACTGCATCACTGCGTTCACGCTGCCCAATTCGAAGATCTTCGCGTACACCAGCGTCACCAGATGCACAACTTGCTCGTCATTGGACTTGACAATCGCTCCGGTGTCATCGAATTCGTAGCCAGTAGTAAGTCGGAATCGGAGCTCCCCTTTCTGTGCCTTGTGCCGTAGCCCAGCAAGCATGCGACTCTTGAGGATATGCAGCTCCGCTTCGCTCATTGTGCCCTTGAGACCCAACAGCAACCGATCATTGTGCGCTGCTGGATCATAAATACCGTCAGCGTCCGCGATCAGCGTTTCTTTGATGGCACATAGATCCAATAGCTCGTACCAGTCTCGGTTGTTGCGCGCGAGACGAGAAACCTCCAGCCCGAATACGATTCCGGCTCGACCGAGCGCCACATCTGACACTAGCCGTTCAAATCCAGCGCGGTCACTGCGGCCGCTCGCCGATATTCCCAAGTCGTCGTCGATAACCACGATTTGTTCTGCAGCGTAACCAAGCTCAGCAGCGATTTGCGTTAGCTCGTACTGTCGCTGCTGACTCTCTAGATTCTGCAAAACTTGATGCTTCGTCGACTGGCGGATGTAGACATAAGCGCTGCGACGAAGATGCGTCTCCTTCACCTTATCGTGATTCATTGTCACCCTCCATCTGTCGCGGGGCGCTGCAGGCGCTCTCGATCAACAACTTTGCGAGTAACTCGATGAGTGTTGCACGCACCTCCTCTGGTAATTGCGACCACACCAATGAGCGACGACTTCGGGTCTCGTCGTCGAGCAAACGCAATTGAACTGGCATCGCGAGGTCCTCCCTTGAACCTGC
>PMCK01000668.1 GCA_003154095.1 Myxococcales bacterium
ACTCGAACGCGGCGGAGGGGAAAATGCAACTAACTCGTATGGACCACGAAACTATAGCCCGTGGACTGATAATGGATAAGCGTGCATCCAATGGCCGTGACGATGCTCGCGTATCCAGGCGAGTACCCGAATGCTCCGGCTTTCGTGTATGCGGCACTGCCCCATTGATTCGGAACCGGCCAAGTCTGACTAATGAATCCTGTGCCAGTTGAAAGCTTCATGTAGACATTACCGCCATTAACCGACGCAAGATCAGCCCTGCCATCATTGTTGAAGTCGGCAGCAAAAGTATACCCAGTTGCGGCCGCCCACTGATTCGTAACCGGCCACGTTTGGCTAGTGAATCCCGAGCCAGTGGACAGTTTCATATAAACGTTGCCGCCATATGCAGACGCAAGATCAGCTCTCCCATCTCCGTTGAAATCTGCTGCAAAAGTAAAATCCGCCGAACCCCAGTAATTCGTAACATTGGACGCAGAGCTAGTAAATGTTGAGCCTTGGGAAGTAAGTAGGCCAATAGACCCTCCATACGCAGTTGCGATATCGGCTCTGCCGTCTCCGGTGAAATCCGCTGCAAATGTATATCCTGGCTGGCCCCAACTAACCGTGGCTGGCCATGTTTGGCTGTTGAAACCGGAAGATGTTGAAATCTTCATAAACGCATAGCTGCCACTAACAGACGCTATGTGCGTTACGCCATCCCCCGTGAAATCCGCCGCAAACGTGTATCCCGAACCTCCAGATTTATATGCGGCGGGCCAATTTGCAAAAGTAACGGCACCTCCGCCCCACTGATTCCAAACGGGCCAGGTTGCAATATTGAATCCAGTACTGTCGGGTCTGGACAGTTGCATGTAAACATTGCCTCCATAAGCGGAAGCCAAATCCGCTTTCCCGTCATGATTGAAGTCCCCGGTAAATGTATAGGTTGGATCCCCCCACTGATTGAGGGTGTCGCTATCTCTAAAGATGAAGGAATAGCCAACCGCCTGGAAGATATCGACGTAATAGCCGTCAGGAGATAACAGATCCAAATTGCTGTTACCGTTAAAGTCACCAGCGCGAACATAAGGACCAGTTCCCCAGTAGCAACCGGTGACCGCTGACCTGACTGTTGCTGTTGCTTGGCCTTCATCCACCGCGGTAGCGCCCTCAGGCGAAGTTGCTGAGCATCCAACGCAGACGGTTGCCACAATGGCTGCATTCGCGAAACGAATCGATTTCATCATTGTCTACTCCTCTTGGCTGGTGGCTGGCGCCAGTCCGCGCAGATGTACGGTCGAATGCCGCCCTTTTTCACGAACTGGAACCAGACCCCGTTGTTTAGGTGATGAGGCTATAAGCGTCCCAAAGTTAGGTCAATCAAATATCACGGAAGATTGGTGGGGCAAGAATGTGTATCAGTCTGTAGCGATTTGTATCAATCGCATTCGCGCAATATCGAGGCGTCGGTTCGTCACTCCCACTGTCTCAATGTGTATCAATTTGTATCGATCTGTATCAATCGGCTACGCGCAAGACAGGCGCGTCATTTCTAATGGCAAGTGATTTGCGGGCCATGTTTTTGCCAAGCTTGTGCGCCGCCACGCGGTTCTTTAGGTGTCGTGATAGGGCCCGTCCGTGGCAACAGCACTTTGTACCCCTAGGCGAAGCCAGTGCCACCGGAGCTGACTTCATTCAGTGCCGCGTGCGGACCGAATATTGATCCCGAGCTTCTCGATCCAGCGGTAGACTTGAGCGCGCGAAACGCCTAGCTCTGATGCCACTTTCGAAACGCTTCCGGCGTGGGCTACAAGGAGCTCTTCCAGTAGCGGGCGCTGGCGTAGCGTCTTTCGCGCAATCGAAAGCTTAGTGCTTGGATGGGAAGGCAAGTAATTTCGTGCAGCAAGCCCGATCCGCAGTTCGGGTTCGACGTGGTACAGGGTTGCCGAATCGAGCACTCCCTCAAGGGGGTCGTGAACGGATAGTTGCGCGACGATTCGCCTCAGACCTCGGACGTTGCTTGGCCAATCTGCAACCAGTAAAGACTCTGCCGCGTCCGCGTTAGCGCGAAGACTGAATCCTGCTGCGCGTGTTAAGTCTGCGAAAATGTCCAAGATCTCATGTCGCCGCTCACGCAGCGGTGGCACGCGAAGTTTCAAACCTGCTACAGATGCGTAAAGATCCAGACGGAACTTCCCAGCCGTGACGGCCCGATCAAGGGAAATGCTCGTGCTCGCAATTACTCGGACATCGGCATTTGCCGCTGCGACGGCGTCTACGTGAGCGCCTTTCTGTAGTAGGTGAAGCAACTCCGACTGAACACGCAACGGCAGGTTTCCGACTTCCCGCAGAAACAACGTTCCCTGATGCGCTGCTTCAAACGCGGATGTTAGAATCGACGTTGATTCGAGACTCGGCGACACTGCAACCCGTGACGCATCGTCGTAGGCCGCACAGTCAAAGACGGTGACCCCCCCCGGGCGGCCCGAACGTTTGTGGACTTGGCGAGCCAGGTGCTCTTTGCCAACACCCAATTCTCCGACGAGCAGAAGATTCCTATGGCCATCGACGATCGCCTGAAATGCGCGGGCAAACGCAGCGCGATGCGACCGATTCACGACGACGAATAAAGATGCGCCGAGCCTGATGACGTCACCCGCATGAAGCTCCGACATGTTCGTTCGCGTACCATTGACGTAGAGCCCATTGCGGCTGGCCTGATCAACGATTCGAAACCTTCGAGTTTGATTGCTCCAGCTGACGCTCGCGTGTGTTCGCGATATCAAATCATCCGCGATCGCCCAAGTTACCATGTCCGGGTCTCGACCGAGCGTGAGGGTCGTCTCAAAATCGAGTGTTGCTTGATGCCTTGCCATCTGATTAGCGCAATGCACAATCAGGAGCTCGAACTCCTCTGGTCCGGTGGTTGACGCCCCAATCGCTTGATCTACGGTACTTGGGCATGCAAGCGAGGTGTTGCGAGCGGGCGCTTGCGCGGCGATGACCTCGCCCCAATGTTGCTGAGTCCCAATAATGTCAAGCAATGCGCGACGCATCTCCCGAGCGCTTGTCCACCGGTCTTGGACAGAGTACGCGAGCGCTCGGTCGAGCCACGCTACCACTGCGGGTGGCAGATGCTGAGCAACCTCTTGTATTGAACGAGGAGGGCGTGCAATTACAGCACGCATTTGCTCATCAACCGTACCGGGATGAACCGGGTGTCCACTAAGAAGCACGAATAACGTTGCCCCGAGCGACCAGATATCCGCTCGCGCGTCAACCTGGCAATAATCACCTCGCGCCTGCTCGGGACCGATGAAACCTGGCGTCCCCAACAAGGCGGGGCCAGTAATGGACGCAAACCCCCCGGATAGTTCAATGGCCCTGCAAAGGCCAAGGTCCAAAATGTGAGGTTCATTGTCCGGCGTCACGAACAAATTATTCGGGCTGATATCTCGATGAAGCCAACCCTGTCCATGCGCAAATTCCAGCGCTTCAAGAGTCCGCTCGGCATACGTCAAGACAAACTCCACGCCGAGTTGACCGCCATGACTCAGCCTATGCGATTCGAGGGACTCGCCTTGCAAGTGCTCCATTACGATGAAGGGGGAGTGCTGGACCGTCACGCCTTGGTCGAACAGCTGTGGAAAGACTGGATGCCGAAGTTCTCGCAGAGCCACAAACTCTCTCAGCAGTCGTTGTACGACTTGGTCATCCTGCGCGAACTCCGAATTTAGGCACTTGGCCGCTGCGAGTCGCCCGGTATCGTCACAGGTGAGAAACACGGTGCCAAATCGACCTTGTCCGATTTCACTAAGGATATGCCAACTGAAGTTTTCGCCGAGAAGAAGAGTTATTTCCGGTTGCATGTCTGAGCCCCGATGTTTCCAGCTGAGCAAGCATCTCTGAATGCGCTGCTGCAGCGTGCAAACGGATAAGTCGGACGCTCCCCAGATTGAGTTTCGTAGATTATTCGCCCGGGACGTGATTCAGTGCAATGTCGATTTTGATTACTAGGCGAGCGTCGCCCGGATTTGCTAATTTTTTAGCTGGTCGCTGGTCGCTGGTCGCTGGTCGCTGGTCGCTGGGCCGCTAGCCCCGACGCTGCCCAGGCTGCTGGACATTTGGCGCATGAATGCGCGAGGTTTAGAGACCGCCGAACCAGAGGCTATCCGCTCGATCTGAGGGCACAGGAAGAGTGCGAACCGGAACTCGTACAGCATTGGAAGGCACTGAAAAATAGCAATACTGGCGAGAGCATTCAGCTTCTGAAGCATTCCGACGGACTCCGAAACCGTAGTGACCTCCAACGCCTCCTCACCGAGCACATTGGTACGCTACGCGGGTCGCGAGGGAACTAGGTACCACTCGTGCCCAAGTTTCAGGTGGATGACGAGGTTGAGATTGGACCAATCTTTGGCACCGCGATCATAGGCTTCTGAGCTCTCCGACAAGACTTCGACCAAGAGCGTTTGGTTCACGACAGCATTCAGAATCTTCCGGTAAATACGGAGTTGCCACGACGAGATAGACAGAGTCAAGCGCCACAGAACGCCCTGTGCTAAGCTGTAGCCGCTGTATGTTGAAATCTCGAAGTGACGAGCGGGACGCCATTCGCATACATACTAAACTGGAATCGACGACCTTGAACCTACCACAACTCTCCGGACTGGTTGGCAAGCGGGTCGAAATTATTGTTATTGAGGACCAGGAGCCCAAGGCGCGGCTCGCGCGGACTCGCGAGTTGTTTGGGGGAGAGAATAGTCTTGACTTGGACGCGCTGGACACGGCCCTGTCCGAAATGAAGGCGGATCGCGACGTGAGCATAGATGGGGTTATTCGCGAGATCTCGCAAGAATGACGCGGTTTCTTGCGGACACTGCCAATCAATATATTCCATCTCAAAACTCTAACGAATTGTCATAAACCGCATCAACATCAAGGCTAATTCCCTGCGATTCAAGTCTTAGTTGCTCACCACTTCGTGCTTCGTAGAGTACCCAGCCACCCTGTTGGTTGCGGCGAACCACTTCGATGCGTTTTTCATCCTGAGCAATCAGTACGTATTCTTTGAGTGTTGGAATGGACCGATAATGGGCAGCTTTGGCACCGCGATCATAGGCTTCCGTGCTCTCCGACAAGACTTCGACCAAGAGCGTCGGGTTGACGACGGAATTGGGGTCGTCGGGTGCGGTTTCGAGTTGACCACAGACCACGCTCGCATCGGGGTAGGTCGACAAGTTAGTTTCAAGGATGCGAATCCTGAGGTCGGAACTGTAGACACGGCAAGGTTTGCCGCGAAGTGAAGTTCGAAGTTCGCTCGCCACCGCTAGTGCGAGAGCGCTATGTTCAGGCGTGCCTCCCGCCATCGCGAACACCATGCCATTCAAGAATTCATGCCTGACCGTGCTGGCTACTTCCGCGGTGATGTATTCCGCATACGACATCTGGGCGACCGGAGCTGTTGGCGGCATGACTTTGCTACTCTAGCACAGCGCTGCGTCGCGTGCCCTTGGCTGAGTGTGGCACTGACCCTATCCGGAGCCGGCTCGGTGGTGAATGTCCCTGCAGGCCGCAATTACCCTTCCGCCAAAGCCCGTGTCCAAAACTTGAGCGTAGTCTTTGCACAGTTCTGCCAAGTAAATTCGCGAGCTCGCGATAGGCCTCGCTGTCTCATTTTGCCCTGAAGCTCACTGTCGGAGAGTACTCGCTCAAGCGCGACTGCAAGGGCCTCGGGCTCGCCGCATGGCACAATTTCAGCGGCATCACCGGCCACCTCGTCCAACGATGACCCGGGGCTCGTGATGGTGGGCGTGCCGCAAGCGAGCGCCTCTAGAACCGGCAGTCCAAAGCCCTCGTAGCGGGACGGAAATACGTGAACGGCCGCTTGTCGATACAGGGCGGGCACGAGGTCTTCTGCGACGAAACCCGCGAAATTGACGGATTCGCGCGTGCCCAATTGCACTGCCAGTTGTTCGAGCTTTTGACGCCGCACGGGACTCAAGTGACCGGCGAATACGAGACGAATACCCTGGGATGCCACGCGGGCATGGGCGCTTACCAGAGTATCTAGGTCCTTTCGCGCGTCGCCAGCACCAAAATAAACAATGTACGGCGCATCTGACCCAAGAAATTCGTGAACGCGGGCGACTTCATTCTCCACGGTTTCTGGTCTAAATCGCTCATGGTCAACGCCCAGGTAGGCGACTTCAATCCGATTGGGATCGAATCCGAGCAGCTCGACAAGGTCGCGCTTGGTAGCCTCAGAGATGGCAATGATTCTTTTCGCGCTTTTGTAGCGCAAATGTTCGAGGCCGCGATACATGATCGACCAGCCCGGGATTGGCGGCAGGTAAAGATGCTTCATCGCCAGCACGATCAAATCCAGTGACGTAACTGTAATGATTGGATCGCGGCTCAGCGCAATGCCCTTCGGTTCCGACAGATGTACGAGATTGGCTCCGGCATCGCGAGCGGCGCGTACGAATTGGAATGTCACCAACTTCGAGCGTTTGATGTTGCAGTTCTTAACCGGAGTCTTGGGCGGTCTTTCGGTGTATTCACTGAGGCGTTCAATGGGCGGGAGCAGACGGTCAAGTGCGTCGGCGGCTGCCAGGCCGCGGATCTCGAGTCCCTGCCATTGATCTGGGCCGAGTTCTTCGAGGCCCTTGACGAGCCCCCTCACGTATCGGCCAATGCCGCGCAGCGTTGAGGCGGCAACGAGCGGAGTAAGATCGAGCAGAACACTTGCCATCTCTAATTACGCTAGCCCAAAACGACTTGGCTTGCNNTATCTCGGCCCTAAGACCAGTGGGATCGGGAGCTACATAAGAGGCGTAACGACTCGTCTTACCGCACTCGACCCGAATCTCGAGTTGCGACTCTGGTTGCCCGACGGTCGCCACCCTGAAGAACAAATCGCTCGGCGCGTGACGATCAACCCAATTTCTGCAATTCCCAATAGCTTCTCGACGCTTTTCCTCAGCCGCTGGTTCGATGATTGGTCGAATGTCGATCTGTTTCATGCACCCGCCAATGTGCTCGGTTTTCGAATTCCAGTGCCCAGCGTTGTTACAATTCACGACGTGATGTGGCTTGAGCACTTGAGTTGGTGTCAGCCGGTTCCCTGGCTTCGACCGATCAGCTTTGCGTATTTCCAAACCGCAATCCGAAACGCAATCCGTCATGCCCGTCGCATTCTCACTGTTTCGGCTGCGTCGCGCGATGCAATAGTGCGGATTGATGACTCTGCTCGTTCGCGTATCGTTGTTGCCCACAATGCGCACGAGCCAGAATTCTGCCCCCCAGAGTCACGCGATCAAGCTCGCGCAGAGGCCGCCAAGTTGCTTGGCTTTGAGGAAGATTTCGTATTAATGATTGGGCAGAACGTACCGTCGAAGGGCCATGACATCGGGCTTCGAGCGTTTGCCGCGTATGCGCCCCGCCCAATTCGACTCGTCGTCATTCAGCGACTAGAGCCCGGTAAAGGGCTCTCCGCACTTGCTGCGAAACTCCGTGCAACTGACCGCGTGAGCTTCGTGCCTGAATTGCCGTTCGAAGGACTCTTGGTACTACTTCGTTCGGCTCGCCTGCTAATGCAGCCGTCGCGAGCAGAGGGCTTCGGCCTGCCGGTACTCGAGGCCATGGCGACAGGCTGTCCCGTACTCGCCAGCGAAATCCCGCCACTTGTCGAAGTGCTAGGCGGCGCGGGAGAGACGGCACCGATGGGCGACGTGCNNTGACGCTCGAGGTGTATCGCGATGCTTGCCGTGCCGGTTGAGTTGAGGAGACAATCATTGTGGCAGTAGACTCACCCATGAAACAGGCTGAACGCGAAATGCCCAAGGTTCTTGCCCGGCTTGCCCTGATGCAGGCGCGCTGGCCCTGGCATTTCATCATCTTTGCCATCTTGACGCTGATCCCCGCGACATTGGCAACGCTGAAGCTTGGGTTTAAATCGGACTTCGCGGAACTACTGCCGGACAACAAGGACAGCGTGATCGAGATGCGTCGCGTCTCGAAGCACCTTGCCGGCGCTTCGACATTGAGCGTTGTGGCGCAAATCAACGACGGCTCGCACCGAAAGGCCGTACGAGAATTTATCGACGTTCTGGTGCCCAAGTTGCAGGCCTTGGGTCCAAAGTGGGTGGGCGCAATCGACTACGGAACACAGGACACACAGAAGTTCTTCGAGAGCCACGCCCTTCAATATGCCGACATCGGCAAGCTCACGAAGCTTCACGACCAAATCGTCGAGCGTTACGATTGGGAGGTAGCAAAAGCCGACGGCAATTTGATCGATGACGATAAGGAGGACGAGCCGCCGCCGATCACGGCCGATTCCGTCGAAC
>PMCK01000643.1 GCA_003154095.1 Myxococcales bacterium
TCGAGGGCGCCCACATCGACAAGCAATCGCATCTGATGGACGCCGAGCGTGCCGTCGTGGATACCATCGAATTCGACAAGGCCATCGGAGTTGGTCGAGATTTTGCCCAAAAAGTCGATCGAAGGACGGTAATTATCGTGGTAGCTGACCACGAGTGCTCCGGTTTCAGTATCATCGGAGCGCTAAACACCACGGTGGAGGCCGCTCGCGCGCTGCCCTCCGATGGCACCGTGCTCGACCCCGCTACGAAGCCGGCGCGGCAAGCACTGGTGGGCACATACGATGCGGCGGGTTTCCCGAAGTATGAAATCCTCTCCGATGGTTACCCAGCGACGATGGACATCAACGGAAAACTTCTATTTGGGTATGGAGCCAGCGGCGATCGCTATGAAACTTGGCTCTCGCATCCGAGGCCCATCGTCGACAGCTTGCTACCGAACGATATCAAGGCCGAACTCGGAACAGCAGGCTATGTGACGGTGCCCTACCAACGCGACCAGACCGACGGCTATTTCATTCGAGGCCAAGCTACGGCCCGGGATCAAGCCGTGCATACGGCCACCGACATCCCAATCTCTGCATACTCACCGCGCGCCGACATGGCCGCGCAATTCGTCGGCGTACAACGCAACATCGACGTATTCGAGAAACTGATGCGCGCTGCGCTAGGCGGATACTAAACTTACATAGCGTTCGGGGACCCTGACCCCAAATGCAACCTGCAAAAACAATCACTCAAAATCGAAGCGTTTTGGGCAATTTGTACCGGAATCGGTGCAACCGACATGGCCTCGTCATTGTAAGCGACGGGGCCTGTCTACTTTGCATCGACGAGCAGAGGAAGCGAGGAACGCGAACTCTGCTGCTACTACTCGCGGGGGTGGCCGCAGTGGTACTTGCTGTCATTGCCTTCGGGCATCAGTCAAATCATACGTCCGCAGAATCGCGCAAACCAACCACTAATGGCGCTAGGATTCGTCAATCGAAATCCGGGTCGCATATAAATAATGTCGCGGACCCAATGAACAATCACGTCGTGACCAATGCCGTTGACCGGGATATCGGTGAAGGGGTCAACGGGAGTCAGAACCCAATCGCAGAAGATAGGTATCTGGGCACTAGTCAAAAGTTACAACCGAGCATGGCCGTAGCGCCACCGTTACCGCCCCGCGCACCCACCGATTCGCAAGTGCGCCCAGCTGATAACGCTGCAGACTTCGATTTGCCCCATCAATGAATGAAGTATCTTGGAGGGATCGATTGGGGTCCAGCTGCCACGAACGCTAAATGCCGTTGCCCATCGTGACCGCACCTCGAGTTCATGACCAAAGGGTCAAGCTCGCGACGGCGGCTCGC
Organism: Myxococcales bacterium; assembly: GCA_003154095.1. Taxonomy (GTDB): domain Bacteria; phylum Myxococcota_A; class Polyangia; order Polyangiales; family Polyangiaceae; genus FEN-1139. The sequence continues at coordinate 1,357 of PMCK01000643.1, forward strand.
GCTCCAAAGAGACGGATTACGTTCTGAGCTGCCCGGAGCTCGACTGCTGCTTCAGGTGGCCTTCAGACGTACCCGCGAGCCGCCTTCCCGGTCTTTGATTTCCACCGTAGCCTGGCGGCGGCCGTCAGCATTACGCCCACAAGGGCGACCCAGGATCCGCGACGACTTGCGCTACGCCCCGGAGCAACGGTACAGCAGCCCTTGTCGAATTCACATTCCGTCGAAAACCCGTGACGGGGTTCAGGGTCACAATTGGGGTCGAGCTTGCCCGGTGGATGCGCGGCGCACATGCCCAGAACGTCGTCGGGCTGCAGTGCGCGCCTCACGACATGCTCTCCTAGTCCCCCCAACATGACGGCATATGTCACGGAAGCCTCCGGATGGCCAAGTCCGAGAAAGTGCCCCGACTCATGTTGAACTACACTTGGCAGGTCAAAATCTACGAAGTCAAGCCCCGTTGTAAAATCGAAATCTTGCGAATTCAATTCAACGTCGGAATCGTAGATTTCGCCAGTTTTGGGATCGAATTGCGTTAAGGTGATAGCAAGCGCACCATCCTCCACATATTCAGGGGGCCAATCAGAATCGCGGAACACCCAAAGATTGTAGTTGGGACCGCTAGACTTGTATCCCGCATCACCGGTGATTTCCGCGACGTTAGTGCAATTGACGTCTGGGAACATGTCCACCACGATGCTAGGTTTTTCTCCGTTTCCGCAATCAACGGTTGTCCATTGCAGGAAGGCGTCCTGCACGATGCGCCGCATCGTGTCTGCTGTTATGTTCCTCAAGACAGAACCCTGAGCATGGACCGACGACGAAACACAAGTATTGGGCCAAAATAACGGCGTACCCCTGGGGTTGCAAGTCCCCTTCGCGGGAGGTGGTCCACACCCGGGCGGTGCTGGTTGCTGATCGCAAGTGGTGGTGCGACAGTACGCAAGTGCCTGCGTCGAAAAGAACAACACAGTGGCGCTGGACGCAATCAGGCTTGCGATTCTCTTCTGGCGCGACGAGGCGAGGCCTAACGAACAACGGGATTCAAGGATAAGTGACGGAATAGTTCTTCCGCTAAGCTGCATAGCCTATGGAGGCTATCACAGTTGGTAGCGGTTCCCAATCCTTCACAAGATCTACGCCAATGAAAGCATCTGCGAGACTAAGACGCCGGAATTCGCTCGGTGACAGGGGCCCCACCATCGGCAATGCCCTGCAATTCGACGTATCGCACGTGTGGCAAGAGCCCTCCCCCCTCGTCCGCCCGCACGAAGATTCGGTTAAGCGTGGCCGATTTGCCCGCAATTACGACGCGGGCCCGATAGGACACACCATCGTGATGAACCTGAATTTCGCGTTGTTTGAATGCCAGAAGGCGCAACGAAAAGCCCGAAGGTGTCACCCTTGAGATCGAAAAGCCATAGGCGAGTTCGCGCTCCATCCAGCTGAGCCCCTCGCGACGACCGTTCTCGGCAAGCATGAGCCAATACGCGTTAATCGGTTGAGCTGGGTTCAAAAGCCCATCGGGTCCACGTTGAATGTCGTAGCGAACGACGTTCGCATTCTTACTACGGGCAATTGTGAACAGATTTTCCGCAGGCTGTGCCTGCACATTCGCGGCAAACGACCAAAGCAGCGCAATTGCCGACAGTGCTAGTTTTTGTGTGGAATGCGCAAAAGGGTTGGTTAGTAAATGCATGTTCCGCTCGCGAGTTCATTCGCTCGTGGTCTGGGTTTCATGTGTTACAGACGTCATAGACGTCGCCTTTGGTATCGATTGCCAAGTACGAGAATCGACCCTCCGAGCAGCTGCCGCTATTGAGAAACAGTCGCGAGCCGCATTCGGAACGTAGGGCATGATGCGTATGGCCTGTTATGACGACATCGGCATTTCGATGCTCGGCCAGGGAAAAAGCCCAGTTCTGGAAGCTATCCCGTGAAGGGTGAGCGCTCGGTTGACTCATTGCTAAGTCCAGAAAGTTTCCCAATTGATACAAAGCGGACAGACCGACACGTCGTATCCATGCGCCTAGCCACACACACCATTCGGATAACCAGCGTGCTTGGCGAATCAACCAATCATGACGGTGACCGTGCGTGAATAACAATCGTACGCCATCTGATTCGATCAATATTTCCTCGGGAGCGCGCTCGACCGAACCCGCCACGATGTCATGATTTCCATGAATATACAGATACTTAGACCGGTCAAAACGGCTCGCCAGATCGGGATGGGCCATCCGCGCACGCCGCAGCCCCGCTTCGGGATCAAAGGGCCAGAGCGAAGTCAATGTCTCCCAAACGTCACCGAGCAATATGATGCGTTCGAAATCACTTTCAAGTCGTCTGAGGAACTTCAAGAAGTCCTCATCACGATGCCCAAAGCTGTCGGATACGTCGCCGGGGCCCAGGTGAAGATCGGAGATTACAGCAATATTCATACGTATTTTTCTCGAATGTGCTGTCGTGAAAGGTTCGTCCCCACTTGTGACGGTCTAATGTCGCTTAGGTAAGACTTGAGAAAACACTGCATCCAATCGGACAATACGTATCCTCTAGACTTATCCTCTAGACTTACGTCTCGGAGGTCGCGAAATAAACAGAGTCGTTACGCAAGCGACACAGAAGCGGCATCTGGATGCACAATGTTATTGTCCCATGCATGCGCGCCGATCGGGACGAATGCGAGGGGCTCTGCCCTGGGCGGGGGCGATAATTGGGCTAGCCCTAATAACCTGGGCGTTCCGCAATGTGAGCCTCGAAAGAACCTTCGGGCTACTCAGTGAAATTCACGCTGGGATCTGGCTCATTCCGTTGCCTTTTGCCTTGGCCCAAGTCACAGAGACCTATGCGTGGAGAACCGCATTGGGGCAGCTCAAGTGCTCGGTCCCTTACCTGGGGTTGTTGCGAGTTCGTCTTGCCTGTGAAGGCATTACTCAAACTTGCCCCGGCGGGTTGCTGATTGCGGAATCCATCAAACCTTCACTGCTGATGAGTCAATGCCGCCTTACCGCCTCCGATGCCGTTTGTGGTACAGCATCGCGAAAGTTTCTGATTCTCGTGGCCCACTGCGGTTATTTTACTCTGGCCGCGCTGCTTGGAATACCAGCCTTACTTACCCTCGCACATGCTTCTTCCATCGGACGCCTTTGCTCGGGCGCCGTCGTTACGTCCTGGCTGGTGCTGGCGCTCAGTGCCCTCGGCCTTGGACTAGTCTTGGGTCGAGGCGATATGTGCAAACGCGTGCATGCGTTACTGGGTCGTTTGCCAATAAAGGCACTGCGTAACGCCACATCGAATTGGAAATCGGGTTTCTTCCAAACGGATCGGCGCATCGCGGAATTCTGTTCGCTGGGCCCTCGGCGTCTTGCTAAGGCTACATTATTCTACCTATTGGCCTGGTGCTTTGAAGCCGTCGAAACCTGTTTGCTGTTTTATTTGTTGGGCCTGCACTTGGACATTGGTACCCTTTGTGTGATCGAAATATCCGCATCAATGATTCGGCAGATTGCATTTCTATCGCCCGCTGGACTCGGCGCACAAGACCTTGGGTACGCCGGGCTTCTGCAGATCTTCGGCGTACCGAATGCGGTTAGCGTTGCTGCCGCATTCCTGTTGCTCAAACGGGGCAAGGAATTGCTGTGGTCTCTCGTGGGATATTCGCTGCTCATGCGGATGAAGCGACCAGCTTTGTCCACGTGCCGTCATGACCCCCCAAAAAACCTCATAAATATTCGAACCGCGGTGTCGCTATTTCGTGCAACTGGCTGAGGGCTTGGCGACGACCTGCGAATAGGGTTGCCGCGCTGCCCCGAGCGCGATACTGCGGCTCTTGGGACTGATTTGCAGTGGTTGTCGCCGCGGGTTGCGAGCGATGACATGGTGCCGTTGAGGCGCCCGCTGGCTGCACGCCTGTCTCGGGGACGCCCGCCGGCACTGACGTGCAACCCAGAGGGACGTATTGTCACTACGATCTTTCCACGTCGACAAGCCTCGCAGCAGATCTTTCTGGTGCGCTCACCGGTATCGCATCGGGCCTTTTGTCCTGCGACTACACAATCCCAGCACCTCCNNGACAAGGGTTGGCAATTCACCGACTCCACGAACACGCACATCCATATCTGCGGCGTGACCTGCAACGCGCTGCAACAGAACTCGATGTCGACATTGAGTCTAACGTTCGGATGCGAAGTCGGTCAGATCATTAATTAGTGTTTTTGTTGATGACCCCCTATGGCAACGTGGACCGTTGTGTTCACGTTGCCTATCTGGAACGTCGGCGCGGATTGGCCTCGGGGTTTCGCAATTCCAGCTGATGGCTGATACCTGACGGCTGATAGCTATTCGCTTCCCCAGGCGGGGCCGGCTCGGCGGGGATCTTTGGGACTACCTAGTCTAAATGCGGCTACCACGTCTTGGGTGATGGCGCGTAGTGAGTCTCCGTCAAAGCAACGTTGGCTCGCGCCTGCCCGGGCTGCGCTGGCGGCCCGCTTGCCGCCTAGCTGGTGGCTCCAAACGTCGTTGAGAACCACGATTCTGCCCTTTTCGTCAACGGACTCGGCGACGTCGAGCGTTACCTCTTGGTGACGGTCGTCGTCAGCGACAACCGAAACGGGAACCAACTGGTCGGGAGCTGCCAGCCGGTATGTGACCCTCACACCTTCGACGTCGCCTGGGCCGTACAAGAAGCGCTGGACGCCTGGGAACACGAAGAGCAGGTGACTGTAGAACCCATCGATAGCCACCGCCGGTAGGAGCCAATGGGTGAGTGAATTGTCGCCCCATGGGCGCTCTGTCGTCCAATAGGCGAAATAACCTACAATGATCCGCTCCGGGCCGGACCGCCTCACTTGATAGAGGAGCGACTTGCCCAAGTCTCCCGACCACGATTGGGTCCATGCGATACAGATGGGCCTGCGCCGAATAAGACCTTCGAGGGGGCTTTCGGAATCGCGACGCTCGATGCGTTGCGCTCCGACACGACAGGCATCGGGCCACGAAGGTTCTGCCGAGTGGGTGCTCATCTGCCACATTAGGAGATAAGCAGCCCAAACTAGGACGCTCTTAAGCACTAGTGTATTACGGCAGCCGTCGCGGCCAATTTAATGGGAGGGGTGACAATTGTTCGCAACGTTGTCGAAATCGAAATCCAATTGCGACACTACACATAAGTATCAACTGCTGAGGGCAGACATATGAATATGAGTGGTCGCCCGGCACGTGAGGGCATCTGCCGCGCAGGGTCGGGCCCCTGCGCGCCAAC
>PMCK01000370.1 GCA_003154095.1 Myxococcales bacterium
CTCATCGAGGAAGATCGTGCCGCGATGTGCCTGTTCGAATAGGCCCACGCGATCGCTGGACGCGCCGGTAAATGCGCCTCGTACGTGACCGAAAAGTTCACTTTCCAGCAACGTATCGGGGATTGCCGCACAATTCACGCTCACGAATGCCTGCTGCGAGCGTGAACTTTCATTGTGTAGAGCCCGTGCAATCAGACCCTTTCCAGTGCCTGTCTCTCCCAGGACCAAGGCGGGAACTGCCGAATTTGCGACGCGTCGGACTAACTCGAACACATCTTGCATCTCGCGGCTGTCGCCGATCACGTTCTCAAGAGGTCGGTGAAGCGCCGTTCTAAGCTCTTTGGCCTCTTGTCGCAATGCCGACTCTTCCAGTGCTCGCTTGAGGAACAACGCCAATTCCGCCACCTTGAACGGCTTTGTCATGTAATGGTACGCGCCACGCCTTATCGACTCGATTGCCGTGTCGATTCCGCTAAACGCCGTCATGACTATGACGGGGCGCTCGGGTGCGGAATTCCGCGAAAGCGCTAGCAACTCGAGTCCATCCGTTGACGGTATTCTAAGATCGGTTACCAATGCATCATAACCGCCAGCCTTTATGCGAGCGATGGCGTCCGACGCACTCGATACGGGCGATCCCAAGAATCCAAAGTCGGAAAGTCCCTCCGCGACTGTTTCGGCCATATCGGCTTGGTCATCGATGACCAACACTTTGGGAGTATGATTCGAGTTAGGCTGTGCTTTCACCGGGCTGCTCCTCCGTGCGCGGGAGTTTCACTACGACACGGGTGCCTGATTGCGCATGCATATCAGCACTGTGTCGAAGTTCGAAAGAAATGTCCCCTCGATGATGAATCAAGATTTCCTTGGCAATTGCGAGTCCAAGGCCACTGCCACCTTTGCCAGCCTTCGTCGTGAAAAACGGCTCGGTCACTCGAGCAATGACTGATTCGGGAATGCCGGTCCCTTCGTCCAGTACCACAAAGGCGATCGTACTTTGATCGTAATGGACCGAAAGCGTTACGTGCTGTCCAGGCCTTGACGCTTCAAGTGCATTTATCAAAATGTCGATGAGGGCCTGCTCGAAAAGTGCCGGCTCACAAGCGATCTGCAATTCTTCATCTTGGCAGGGTTGAAATTCGAGTGTCACCCCTGAATTGGAAAATCGATATTGGACGAGATTGATCGCATTGCGGGCAATGTCGTTGGCCGCTCCATGCGTCAAGAGGGGTGCTTCTCCTCGCGCGAATGCGAGAAACCCCCGCATAACTTGGTCAATTCGACTGACTTGCGCTGAAATGGTAGCCACGGCCCGCTCGTGACGTTCCTGACCCTGCACGGCGGCAGCTAACTGTTCGACGCGACCGGAAATTACTCCGAGTGGAGTCGAGATTTCATGGGCTATGCCCGATGACAGAGCGGCAATCGTGGCCATTCGGTTAGCTCTCGCAAGTTCCGCGTCGCGAGATCGCTCCATTTGGTGCACGGCCCGCTGCCTTTCCAACTCCAGCTCGCGTCGCTGCTTTCGAAGCGCTCCCAAACCGACGCTCAATATGAGTATGCTCGCCAGCGCCACCCCCAGAACAGTGCGCCATTGTTCGCGCCGGCTCCGGTCGCGCTCGGCCTCCGCTGACGCGATGACTGCGACCCCTCGCAGACGACCCTTTAGGCCCTCGGGTGCGGTGGCCAGGCCGGCAACGGCCGTTCGACGCGGCAGCCCCAGTTGAGCCGCAATGTTTCGCGACAATGTTACGCCAACGTCGTGGCGTGCAATAGCCGCGACTACCTCAGGAACATGAACCCATTTTCCATTCGACGTGAGCAAATCGTCGCGTGTCGCATTCAAGAGCAACACGACGAACCCTCCACTCTGTTCGATCCTGAGCGACTTAGCTCTGAACGCGCTTATTTCTGGTTCACCCACCTGTGTTTCAGAGATTCGCGTGCTAGCCCGTGAAGTTCCACCCAGAGGCTCCAAGTAGGTCGACAGAGTGATGGCGAGCAAATGATGCTCTTGCATCAGTTGCCGCAGCGCGAGGACGTCTTGCTGGTGCACGTCCCAAAGTCCCAGTGACAATACGACTCCAAGCCCCAGCGCCGTCGTTATCAGCGTGAGCGTGCGTCTGGTTAGCGATTTTGCCGGATTTTGGGCCATTGGATCGATTCGGAGTTTATCCGAGTCTACTACGGATAATTTCCAAGTCAGGCATTCGCAATGCGGCTGAATTGGGCAATTGGGGCTTGGCTCACTCCTTGCGTGCATGGGCCGCGCCATGTGCATCTTGCCGAGAATTCTGGGTCACTGGCGTCCTCGAATTGCCCCGGGGCCGCTAGTGCTCATTCTCGTCCTCTCGGCGGGTGAAGTGTGTGCGCAAATCCATCCGGCAGCCTCGACCAGTTTGCCCGCGGTGCCGTCAGTTCGGTCGATGACTTTGCCGGAGGCGTTGGAATACGCACGCTTTCATCAGCCGGAGTTGAGGGCGGCCCGGGAACGGTTCATCGCCGTTGCAGCCGATGCGCGGGTGCCTGCTGCCCAGTGGTTGCCATCGGCGGGAGCGGCCTTGGAACTCGTGGGTTCCTCGACGAACAATTCGACTTCTACAGTCTTTGGCAACGACGCCGTGGACCTACCCCGGATCGGCGGCACGACCATTCATACAAATACTGACTGGCACCCTTATGCAACAACGCTAGCTGCTGTTGGCCTGCGACAAGAGATATTTGACTTCGGTCGCATTGCTGCGCAAACGGCTGCTGGCGAGGCCTTGGTCGCCATCGAACGTGATCGTTTGCAGCTGACTCAGCTCGATACAACGCTCATCGTAACTCAAGCGTATTTTGCTGTTAGGGCGGCGCGCTCAGTGATGGAAGCTGCCACACAGGCGGAACAGCGGGCACAAGTACACCATGATTTTGCCCAGGCGGCGGTGAAATCCGGAATGCGTCCTCCCATCGAGCTCACTCGAGCCACGGCGGACTTGACGCGATTTACAGTTGGCCGAATCCGTTCCGAAGGAAATTTGCGCATCGCCCGCAGTGTTCTCGCGGCTGCAGCGGGCTTCAGCGAGCCCGAGTTGGATACTGCCCAAGCACAGGAGACAATCCCTCCAACGCCCTCGCTGGCGGAGGTCGAGCGGCGCGCCCTTTCGTCCCAGCCGGAAATCTTGCAAGCCTTGGACAGGCGCAGGGCGCAACACGCGCAAACGCTGGCAATCTCGGCATCTACTAGACCAAACTTGTTCGCAACGGCGGCACTCTCGGCGCGCGCTGGTGGAGCCCCGGCAAACAACGGAATAGTTCCCGAGGGGCGAGGGTTCATTCCCAGCGTTCCCAACTATGACGCGGGCCTGATATTCGCTTGGCCTTTCTACGAGCCAACTATCGATGCAGCGGCCTCGGCTTCGAGGCAGCGCGAGTGGGCCTACGATGCTGAGATCGCTGCTACACGGCAGAAGGCGTTGGCCGTGGCGCAGCAAGTTTACCGAAGGGCGCGTGTTGCCGAGACGGCACTTGGCGCTCTTGCCCAAGCGACCGAAGCAGCACGCGCCAATTACGAGCAAGCTGACGCGCGATTTCGGGCAGGGCTCGGAACCAGCACGGAGCTTGCAGATGCCGAGGCGATTCGACTCGAAGCCGAAGTTCAGCAAGCCGTTGGTGGATTCGAATTGGCTACGGCTCGCGCCAACCTGGCGCGGGTAATGGGAGATTGAAACATCGGATGATGATTTATGGATTTCAACTAAATTCAGAAAGGCCAAATATGAGATTACGCCGAGCTCTCTTCTTCTCAGGTCTTGTCTTCATATTGACGGGTTGCATGGCTTCACAGTCGGGGCACTTGTACAATATGAAGACGGGTCAAACCTCTCAATTACGATTGGACGCGCCCGAGTATTCGAACGGCAATGTGAAAGGGACATTGCCAGATGGCGCTTCATGTGAAGGTCAATTTAGCGAAATATCGAACGAGAACGCCCGCGAAGTTACGTCAGTACCACCCATGCTTACGGAAAACTCGGTGGCGTCGGTGGCCGTCATGAATTGTGGGCCTGGCAAAGTCTTGCGTTGCACCTTGGCTCGTCGTCAATGGCGCGAATTTAGTTACGGAGAATGCAAAGACCAGCAGGGGACGGAATACAGTCTGATTTTTTAAAAGGACATGAATCATGTTTCGCAAAGTCATATTCACCATAGTTGCACCCGTGCTCGTTGCCTGCGCCGCTGATCATCAAGGCTATCTTCTTAGAGCAGATACCGGGCAGCGGAGTCCCGTCGTATTTCACGACAAGCCCAATGGTAAGCATGGCAGCGTCGAGGCCACGATGGCAAATGGCGAGCAGTGCCGAGGCCAATTCAACACGGTTCCCGATCAGGTTACGAAGAATTGGGAAAGCAACGGCGAGATTGAGACCGAAGAATCGCAAATTGGTGTTGCCATTCTCAAGTGCGCGAACGACCATATCGTTCGATGCAACTTTTCACGGGCTCATGAAGGTCCAGGTTCCGGTCACTGTTTTGACAATCAGGGCCAGAAGTACAGTTTGAACTTCTAACCGCGGATTTGTGGAAAGATTTCCGAAAGCGATCGCAATGCTCATTGTGACAAGCACTGTCCGCCACACTCACCGCGCTCATTCAAATATTCCAATTCGGAGCGCGGTTTGTTACATTGACATTCAAAGTATTCCATGTTGCCGTAATGGGTGCGTAGGCTGAACCCATCGATAATGAGAGTGAATTCATAATTACGACCCGTTGTCCGATTGTTACTTTCCGGTGACAAATCACAATTGGGCCTTGGCCTTTGAGGCTGAATCCGGCTATGGCTTGCCCGTTCACGAGTGTTTCCTAGGGGGCTGACTCCCACGAGTCAAAAACGTTAATTCCCATTGATTGAGGCAAGTCTACATGCGTACTCGACCCACATTTTTGGCGTCATTTCTACTCATCAGCGCGGCCGGTACAGCGGTGGCGCAACAACCGAATCCACCCAATCAACCTACCGATGCCGCTAATGTTGGCAATGCAGGGCAGGCACCGGCGGGCGACACGAGCGCGGCGCCAGCTGCTGCGGGCCCAACTGCTCCAGCCGAGGGCGTCGCGCAACCGCCAGCAGCACCCGTCGCCGCATCGCCAATGCCGAGTGTGCCACCTGGTCCGCCCGTATTACCTGCTCCGAGCGCGGCCGCAACCGAGCCCGCTCCCAAGGTAAATCCCGAGGCGCCCCTCGAAACGGGGCCCGTGGCAGTGAAAGGCAAGTGGAGCCCCGTTCTGTACGGCTTCGTCGAATTCGACAGCATGCACGACTCAACCGAAAGCTTCAACGACTTTATGGGTAACGGTGCGATCGCGAACCCAACCACTTACAACGGCAAACACGGACGCACGCAGTTCGGAATGAGAAACTCCCGGTTGGGATTCAAGCTCTCCGCGCCCGAGAGTAACGGGATCAAAACGACAGGCATCATCGAGATGGACTTCTTGGGTAATCAGCCCAGCAATCCAGCTCAAGCCGGCAATACAGCGGCGGCGGCCGTCACGGAGAGTGGATACTTTTCCAGCCCCACATTTCGAGTCAGGCATTTTGCCCTCAAGCTCGAAAACCCGTACGTGGATGTGCTGCTCGGTCAATATTGGCAGCTATTTGGTTGGCAAACATACTTTCACCCGAACACGGTTGAGATTCAAGGCGTGCCCGGCCAGGTATTCTCGCGTGCCGCGCAGGCGCGTTTCTCGCACGTGTTCAAGACCGATCCCGTGAACATTGAGTTGGCCGTTGCCGCTTCGCGACCTCCACAACGCGACTCCGAGACGCCGGATGGTCAAGCGGGCCTTCGCGTGATGATCAATGACTGGAAGGGGGTCCACACGATGGGCGGCGCGGGCACCGCAGCCGATGCTGCCGCGATTGGCTTTTCAGGTACGACCCGCCGCTTCGTACTCCCTGCATACCAGGCGCCACACACAGACAAGGTATCGACGACGGGTTGGGGCGTCTCAACGGACGTCCTGCTCCCGATAATTCCCGCTTCGATGGACGACCGATCCAATGCGCTCACTCTAACGGGTTCGTGGGTCGTTGGGCGAGGCATTGGCGATCTGTTTACAGGACTGAGCGACGGCAATACCGCAAGCTGGGCGCCTCCAACTGCTCCTGCGGGGGCCCCCGCAATAGCTCCGTATGCGCCCGGCAATATCAACATCGATAGTGGCCTCGTCGAATTTGGTTCCACGGGCAAACCCCACGCAATCATGTGGCAGGCGTACATGGCCGGAATTCAATATTATCTCCCACCGAGCGGAAAATTGTGGGTATCGGCTAACTATTCCCACATGAAATCCAATGACATTTTGCTGTTCGTCGATCCGGCGGCAAGGGCGGCGATATACAATAAGGCAGAATGGTACGACGCCAATGTGTTCTTAGACGTAACAATAGCGGCTCGGCTAGGCTTGGAGTACGCTCATACGAAGCAAACCTTCGGTAACGATACAACGAGAACGAACAGTCGCGTTCAGTTCTCCGGGTGGCTGATATTCTAACGGAATCCCTCTGGTCTAGAATCGCGCAGGGCCCGCTACTCTGCAGTAGTCGCGGGCCCGAACGTTAGGGGCTGTCCCGGGTTTTTCCTGAGCCATCGGTTCATTTGGAATCGTCCGGCGTAACGGAAATATGTCTCTTGGCAACGGCAAAACCGACGTGGGGTGACAACTCCCCGATCCGACATTCGGGTCGCGCAAAAGTGCGCGCAATTACCGGTCGGTGCAGCACCAACCCGCCTCCTTAGCCTGCTCTTGCGCACCGGGAAACGTTGCGTCACTATCCGCCTCTGTTATGACGGATGGCGGCGAAATTCGTGTGGGCGTGACGGGCTGTGTTGGTAATACTCCGCTCATCTTACTCAAGAAGCTGTCGGACGCCCTAGGCCGAGAAATCCTATGCAAGGCTGAACACCTTAACCCCGGCGCGTCGGTCAAGGATCGAGCCGCTAAATTCATGATCGAGGCGGCCGAGACCGCTGGCACGCTGCGGCCCGGGGGGACGATCATCGAAGGCACCGCCGGCAACACGGGAATTGGCCTGGCAATGCTGGCACTGGCTCGAGGCTACCGCGCCATCATCGTGATGCCGGACAATCAGTCTCCGGAAAAGTACGCGGCATTGCGGGCGCTACGAGCGGAGCTGCGGACCGTAAAGGCAACCAAATTCGCGGATCCGAATCACTTTTACCACACGGCGAAACGCCTGGGCGATGAGGTCAAAGACGCAGTGTGGACCGATCAATTCGAGAACCTCGCCAATGCACAAGCACATTACGTCACGACTGGCCCTGAACTCTGGCGGCAGACTGAAGGTCGAATCGATGCGCTGGTGATGTCGAGTGGCACCGGAGGCACGATGGGCGGAACATCGTGCTTTCTCAAGGAGCAAAAGCCGAATATTCGAGTGGTGCTCGCCGATCCGCCTGGTTCCGGCCTGTATTCCTATATCAAGAGCGGAGAGCTGAAGGCGGAAGGTGACTCGATTACCGAGGGGATCGGCATTATGCGCATCACCCAAAATTTTGCGCGCGGCAAGGTCGATGACGCGATCCGCGTAGTTGACAAGAATGTCGTTGAAATGGCGCACTGGCTGCTCGCCGAAGAAGGCCTATTCGCCGGGAGTTCATCGGCGCTCAACGTTTGGGCCGCGGCACGCATTGCACGTGATTTGCCCCGCGGCGCGCGCGTCGTAACGTTTATTTGCGATGGCGGTCAACGTTACCAGAGCCGACTCTACGACGAGACCTGGCTGGCGGAAAAGGGCTTGAGTCCGCAGGCGCAGACGCTGGATGATGTGCTTAAGTGAGTGCATCAGCACGGCAGCTGCCATCAACGGCCCGCCATTCTGGACGCCGAAGAACGAACTGCGTCAGCTGATTTAGATTCCGCCGCCGTCCAGGTGAGCCTAAGACTCATGAAACGAGGCAGGAACTGCTCAGTCGTGCACAAGAGGAAGTCCGGCGCTGATCCAGCCGTTCGTGCCGCCTTCGAGGTTGAATAGATTTGTGAGACCGACTGATTCGGCCACCTTGGCGGCGGTTAAGCTCCGCACCCCTTTGGCGCAAACGAAGATCACGCCACCGCGAGGCAAAGCGTCCTGAGGTTTGGCTTTGAGTTCAGCGAGCGGGACTAGCCGTGCGTGCGGCACGTGCCCCGTTGACCACTCGCGGGGCTCCCTCACGTCGATGACGTCAAAATCGCCCCGCGAAATCAGTGTCTCGGCTTCCTGAGGAGATAATGTCTGGATCATGATGTCCACTATAACAGACATATGTCCTGAGCGCAAGGGTGCCGTGGGTGGGGTGTCGGGTGCTCACGGGAGAAACCGAATCGGCGCAGGATGGGGTGGGCACAGTGGTGCCCGGCACGCTTTGCCTCAGGCGTTCTGTTCGTAGTGAGGGGTGTTTCGCAAAAACTCGCAACCCGAGTGTCGCCGTGCCGATTCTGCCCGACTAGCTTACAACTCAGTCGCCTGCGGTCCGACGCGTCAGCTCGTGAATCAACCGCGACACTTCACCAACACCCGAACTCGACGCGCGGGCGACAGGCACCCCATAGCGTCGCGCTTGTCGACGAACGCGGTCCACGGCGGCATGGGATACATGAGGGACCAATACCAGTACCGCGTCAGCTCCGACAATCGCGTGCTTAAGTCGCGACGAATTCGCATTCGCAACTTCAACTCGAACCTTTCCAGCACAATCGCGATATTGAGGGCGCAACCGGTCAAGGCCCCCCACTACCAAAACACGTTGCGAATGGGATCCCAAAACTGGTTTTGCGTTTGCTTGGGCCATGTGTCTAATATAACGGAGTACCGTTCGCCGCCAAGGCCTAAAATCCTCAAATCGTCCTCTGGCGCTTGCTCATGTGATAGTGTCCGCTATAATAGACACATCTCGGAATACCCCCGAGTCGGAGTTGATCCATGAACCTAAACCTAGAATCGCTCATCCCCGCTCGCGTTGCAGCGCGACTTGAAGAAGGCAACTTTGGGGTAGCCGATCCTCTCCTCGGTGTAGATGGTCCTCCCATTCCATCGGCACTGGAGGTCAGGGATCTCATCGAAGATTTTCGGGAGATGTTGTTTCCGGGACTAACCGATGGGCGGTCGCGCAAGAGTGCCCGGAGTCGTGCAGAAATCGAGGAACGGCTCAATCACATCCACGTACGGCTGTCGCGGCAAATCGAAATGGCCCGCCTGGCCACGAGCGCTCACGATAGTGCTGATCGATTCGAACCGACCTCTGGATATTCAGCCCGGGCCTCGCAGGCTCTGTTGGCGGAATTACCGCGGCTACGTTTGGCTTTGGTGGAAGACGCGGCTGCTGCCGTAGCCGGCGACCCATCGGCAAAGAGCGTGGCAGAAGTTGTCCTTTGCTATCCCGGACACTTTGCCATTACCGTACATCGGTTAGCCCACATTTTGTGGAACTTGAAGGTTCCGCTATTGCCTAGAATGATGACTGAGCATGCGCATCGGGTCACGGGCATCGATTTACACCCCGGTGCGCATATTGGTGCGTTCTTCTTCATCGATCACGGAACCGGCGTTGTGGTGGGTGAAACGAGCATTATTGGGGCTCGCGTTCGCATTTATCAAGGCGTCACGTTGGGTGCATTGTCCGTTCCAACGGCAGAAGTCGAACGACTCAGGAACGGGCCCAAGCGGCACCCCACGTTGGAGGACAACGTCATAATTTACGCTGGAGCCACCATCTTGGGCGGAGACACTATTGTGGGGAAGGATTCAATCATTGAAGGCAATGCTTGGGTAGTAAAATCGGTTCCACCAGGCGCCCGGGTTACGGCACAGGTTGAGGTTCACGTAAGAGTGAGTCCGCCAAGAGTGAGGACCAGTAGGCGTAAGACCTCCGTTGATCACGTCGACGATTGGGTTGAAGTGCGCCGCTAATCACCGGCAACCTCGAGACTGTGGGATTCTTGAGGATTCTGACCCCGAATCTGACTCCGCGCAGACTCTTGAGTGTCTTTTATATTGACATATTGGACATAGGGACAATATAGCAGACGCATGTGCCTGGATACCAAACACGATATCCGCCTCAAAATTCCCGGCCCGTTCGGGATTGCCGGTGATTCGTTCAGTGACCGCTGCCTTAGTGTGGGTCCAGGACACCAACCTCGGATAGCCCTACATCACCTCGAAAGATGATTCAAATATGAAGCAACATACGAGAAAATCTAAGTTCATGACTTCGGTCGCAATGATATTGGCGAGCAGTTCAGCTTGGGCACAGCAGTCGGTCCCCGCGACCGAAAAGCGTGTGACTGCTGGAGAAGCGAAAGCGGTTCCGGCATCCGATGATAAGCCCAGTGCCCCGGGCGCTATTGGCAACGAGTCTGCCGACACAAAGCCAATCGGCGATAGCAGTGCGAGCCAGCCTGTGGACAAAGCCAATCCCCCACCCACCGATGTTGCCGCAACGAGTGCTGTCGCTCCGCCGCAAAGCACCACGGCGATTCCGCCCACCGTACCACCATCTGCAGTTCAGTCCGACCCGGCACCAGACGCCGTCAAACCTCAGCCATCGACGGCGTCTCTCTTTCCCAACAAGATCGCGATTGGTAAAGAAGGCTGGGTCCAGGTGGGTGCATTGCTGCAAGGATGGTTCGATACACAATGGCGTAGCGAGCTCATAGCTCCCAACACTTTTCGGAACACGCAGTCGACCTTTCGCATGCGGCGGGCGGAAATCAAGTTATCCGGAGACATAGTCCGCGACGTGGCATCATTCATGGTGAGTTTCGACCCAGCATCGACTTATAAGTACACGCAATCAAATTATACCGTGACCAATGGCACCGTGACCGCCGCCGGCGCCAACACTGCAGCAGCTCAGACGATTTCCACCTACGCGCCACCCGGGAACACGGCCGGGCTCAAGTTACTCTGGGTCACACTGAAATCACCCTATATCGAGGCATCGATTGGCCAGTTCAAATACCCCATCAGCTATGAGGGTCAGACGTCGTCGGCGGAGCTGCTGTTCCCTGAGCGCGCCTATTCGTCACGTTATTTTGGTGACACCTACGACATGGGCATCCGACTCGAGAAGAAGTTCGACTGGGTAAAGTACCAGGTATTCCTAATCAACGGTTCGGGACAAAATCAATTGGATACCAATCTCCAAAAGGACTTGGCCATACGGTTGGAGTTTACACCCTTTGACGGTTTGGTACTGGGCTCGTCCGGTCTAACCAGCTTATGGCAACGGACGACTCAAGCTACCACGAAGGATCGCATTGAGCTCTTTGGTCGCCTTAACTTGGAAGGCTTGCTCGTCCAAGGTGAGCTCCTCTGGGGCAAGACCGGTGCAACCGGTGCAGGAATCGAACGCACGAAAGCCGCCGGTAGATACGCGACAATTGGATACACAATCGCGGGCAAACTCCAACCAGTAATTAGGTATGGTTATCTCAATACAGACAAGACGGTCACTCTCGGAACGAACAGCTCCTACGCGCTATTTGCCCCGTTCGGCGTGGCTTCGGACGAAGTCCGAAGTTACGAAGTCGGCTTGAACTACTATCTCCAAGGCACGAACGAATGGAAAGTGCAAGCGGCCTACGGCTTCTTCGACTTCGATAACATCCCCGCGTTACAAGAGTTCACCCTAGCAGCGCAAGCGGCATTCTGAGATTAGGTTTAGCACCAGTTGAAAAAACGGAACGCGAAAGTCTTAGCCAAATGCAGAGAAGGAAACCAGCCATGAGAATAACTTCCCTAGTAAGTGCCAACATGTGGATTGCAGCATTAGTGGCGGCGGTCGCGGTTGCGGCGTGTAGTAGTGATAATGACCCATCAAAGAAAGCGGCCCCGGCCGCCTCCAAAGACGCGGGCACATCGAAAGACTCGGGTACATCACACGACGGAGGTAATGCTGAGGCCGACGCAGCAGACTAGGGTGAGTGAAACGTAAGTACTTGTCCTAGGCCTGGGGTAGCTAACTCGAAGTGTCACACTCGTTGGGTTGACGCCCCAGAACACGAATGATGTCGTTCCTAGTTTGGCATGGACCCGCCGCGCACCTCGGTACTTGGTAGTGTTTCTCCGTCGCGACGTTTGATTGTGTTGGTTGTCCGGCTTCCGGCCCCTAGCCGAGCCGCCTAACCGCCTTGACGGACAGACATATGTCTGTTATAGCGGAAGTGCTCGAGGCGCGACACAGTGCGCCAATCAACCGGACCATTTTCGCGTGCAATGTATTCGATTGAGGCAAGGGCACCCGATATATCGCATTTTCGAACACTCGTGAACTAAGTGAAAAGGATCAATTTCGTGATTGTAAATCTGCGCTCTGTTGCCGTCCTAGCCACCTCACTTTTGTTAATGGGCGGGTGTAAGGCTCGCTCCGAAGCTTCCGCGGAACAGCCAGCGGCTTCGGTGGAGTCGCCCAAAGCGCCCAAGGAGCTCGAATTGCTCAACGTTTCGTACGACCCAACGCGCGAGGTCTGGAGAGACTTCAATAACACGTTCATTCCGGTCTACGAGAAGGAGACGGGAACCAAACTATCCATAAAGCAATCCCATGGGGGGTCGAGCACGCAGGCTCGTGCCGTAATTGATGGTCTGGAAGCAGATGTCGTGACTCTGGCCTCCTACCTCGATACCGATGCGATAAGTAAGAAAGGGCTGATTAAACCGGATTGGCTCAACAGGCTACCTAACCAATCACTTCCCTATACATCCACGATTATTTTCGTCGTTCGGAAAGGGAACCCCAAGGGCGTCAAAGATTGGCCGGACTTAGTCAAGTCTGGAGTCGAGATCGTTACTCCCAACCCGAAAACCTCAGGAAACGGCTATCTGGCATTTTTCAGCGCTTGGGGCTCGGTCACCGTGCGAGGTGGATCTCGAGATGACGCGGTCAAGTTCATCACACAACTCTATAAGCATGTTCCGGTGCTCGATTCGGGAGCGCGCGGGGCAACGACGACCTTTGTGCAGAAGAAAATCGGTGACGTCCATCTGGCTTGGGAAAACGAAGCACACCTGGAAGTGCTGGAAGCGAAGGGTGATCTCGAATTGATCTATCCACCAATTAGCATCCGGGCCGAACCTCACGTGGCTGTGGTGGACGCCAACGTTGACCGCAAAGGTACCCGCGAGGCAGCCGAGGCGTATTTGAAATATGCCTACACGGAGGCGGCCCAAGAAATCTTCGCCAAGCATTACTATCGCCCATCGAACGAGGCGATCCTCAAAAAGCACGCAGACTCATTTCCGGAACTAAAGCTATTTGCCATTACGGAAATCGCAAAGGACTTTTCGGAGGCTCACAAGCAATACATCGGCGAAGGCGGCGTCTTCGACACAATATACAAACCCAAGAAATAGCGGCCGACTCTCGTCCGCGGAACCGGAACTGAACAAGAATGGCGAGTGTGAATCGAAGAGTTCTGCCCGGATTTTCCCTGAGTTTGGGGTACACTGTCTTCTACCTCAGCGTCTTGGTGCTGCTTCCCATTGCGGCGTGTTTCGCGAAGGCGAGTTCGCTGTCGCTTGACGCCTTCTGGGGAGCAGTATGGACGGCTCGCGCCCGCTCCGCCTACCTTCTAACCTTTGGGGCTTCATTCGTGGCGGCATTCAGCAATCTCTTCTTGGGGGGGCTCATTGCCTGGGTGTTGGTCCGCTATAAATTTCCCGGAAAGCGAATCGTAGACTCCATCGTCGACCTACCTCTCGCATTGCCCACCGCAGTGGGTGGCCTCGTGTATTCGAGCCTGTACGTGAAGAGGGGCTGGCTGGGGCGTTTTCTCGTTCCCTTGGGGATCCAGGGAGCGTACACCCGACTTGGGATCGTGTTGGTGTTGGTATTTGTCGGGCTGCCATTCGTTGTACGCACGGTGCAACCGGTCCTGCAAGACTTCGATCCGGAGTCGGAAGAGGCCTCTTCGACACTGGGGGCCAATCGATGGCAAACATTCTACACAGTGATCCTGCCGGCGCTCCTGCCAGCGCTGATCACGGGCTTCGCGCTGGCGTTCGCTCGCTGCATCGGAGAGTACGGTTCCGTCGTTTTCGTGTCAGGGAATATGCCATTTAAGACTGAAATCGCGCCCATTCTAATCGTCGCGCGTCTAGAAGAGTTCGCGTACGGCGAGGCTACGGCAATTGCAGTCCTGCTACTAACGACTTCACTTGTCATGTTGGTCCTGATCAACTGGTTGGAACGCTGGAGCAGACGCTATGAAAACCGGTGAGCAAATCGGGATATCTAAGCACCCTCCCGACGGGCAAGAGATTGTCAGCGAGCGGCGAGCTCAAAAGGACCCGGCCTGGGTGCAGTGGAGCTTGACAGCGATCGCGCTCGTTGTCGTCGGTGTGTTGATTGTCGTTCCGGTCGTCAATGTATTCGCGGAAGCGTTGGCGGATGGTGTCGGTGTATATTGGAAAAACCTATTTGCGGATCCAGATACACTGCAGTCAATCACACTGACGCTCAGTGTGGTGCCCATTGCCCTGTTGGCCAACGTGCTGTTTGGGGTGTCGGCGGCCTGGGCGATCTCTCGCTTCAGTTTTCCAGGTCGAACATTGCTTGTCGCGCTGATCGACTTGCCGTTTGCCGTGTCACCAGTAGTGGCGGGGCTCATGTTGGTACTGATCTTTGGGTTGCAGGGCTACCTCGGAGAGTTCCTGAGAAGAGACGGCTACTCAATTATGCCCTACCTGATCTCCACTTTGGGCGCCGTTCTGGCGATTGTGGGGTACTTCCTGTTTAGGCCGAGCAACGCACATGCGCGACGAGGCCTTTGGAAGCATCCATTTTTGGTGCTGCTCGTTGGGGGAAGTGCTGTCTTCGGCATTCTCTTTTTCGTGCAGGACTATTGGACACTGTGGCCTGTGCACAAGAGTCTAAAAATCATCTTTGCGTTCCCCGGACTTGTTCTCGCGACGGCGTTTGTTACGTTTCCATTTGTCGCAAGAGAGCTTATCCCGGTAATGAACGCCATTGGACCGGAAGAGGAGTTGGCGGCTGTGAGCTTAGGTGCCAACGGTTGGCAGATGTTCTGGCATGTCACATTGCCCAACGTAAAGTGGGGTCTGGCGTATGGAGTTATCTTATGCAACGCCCGCGCCATAGGTGAATTTGGCGCTGTTTACGTAGTGTCAGGACATATCGCGGGCAAAACCGACACAATGCCATTGCGAATCGAAAAGCTATTTCAGGAATATAACCTACCTGGAGCGTTCGCGCTCGCATCGGTGCTGACATTGGTAGCCGTTCTGACTTTGTTCGCAAAGAGCAAACTCGAGCGTAAGGCTCCCTCGGTGGTCAGCGTTCCCGAAGCGAATCACACTGGGGGTCAGGTATGAGCATACTGATCAGAAGCGTTTCCAAGCGATTTGGCAATTTCGTGGCACTGGACAACGTCAGTCTCGAAGTTCCGAGTGGCTCCCTGCTTGCGCTGCTCGGCCCCTCGGGCTCGGGTAAGACAACCCTGCTACGTATTATCGCGGGCTTGGAGGTTGCCGACCAGGGATCTGTCTTGCACCATGAGCAAGACATCACCCACTACTCTGCGCGCGACAGGAAGGTGGGTTTTGTTTTCCAACATTACGCGCTGTTCCGCCACATGACGATTGCGGGTAATATCGGGTACGGGCTTCGTGTGCGCGGTGTTCCCAAGCCGGAAATAGCAACACGGGTAAACGAACTGCTTAGGCTGATTCGGCTCGAGGGTCTGGGGACGCGCTACCCTTCGCAACTTTCGGGTGGTCAACGGCAACGCGTAGCGTTGGCGCGCGCGTTGGCGGCAAAGCCCTCTGTCTTGCTGCTCGACGAACCATTCGGTGCGCTTGATGCAAAAGTCCGCCAGGAGCTACGTCAATGGCTACGCAAGCTTCATGACGAAATTCAGGTTACCAGCGTTTTCGTCACGCATGACCAGGAGGAAGCCTTCGAGGTTGCTGACCAAGTCGTGGTCATGAAGACAGGCAAGATCGAGCAGGTGGGCACACCGGCTGAAGTCTTCGAACGCCCCGCCAACGCCTTTGTCATGGACTTTCTGGGCAACGTCAACGTCTTTCACGGTCGAGTTGAGCGGGGCAAGGCCGTTACTCACAGCGGCATGGAAGTGGCGTACGCGGATTACACCCACGCCGAAGCGCAAGATGCCGAGTTCTATGTCCGACCGCATGAGTTTGATATTAGACGTCACAAGAACGGCGATGCCAGTCTTGAAGCCAAGATTTTACACGTGAACCCGACCGGACCCTTGATTAAGGTGGAATTGCAGGCCGTTGCCTCCGAACAGGTCATTAACGCCGAGCTCACTGCCGAGCGGTTCGGTGAATTGAACTTGAAGTCCGGCGAAACGGTCTTCGTGTCCCCGCGCCGAGTACGTGTATTCTTCCCGGACTATTCGATCTAACTCGAGCACAGCTGCGGCGTATTCGAGGTTGAATCCGAGAATGTCACTAAATCGAGGCTCAGATGCCGCCGCCGTCCAGAAACTGTTCTTCCCGCACTTCCGCCTGCGTGATGCGGCTGCCGGGTTGTACGTTGTGTGTTAGCCACACATTGCCGCCTATCGTCGAACCTCTACCAATGGTGATTCGCCCCAATATTGTAGCTCCGGCATATATTACAACGTCGTCCTCGACGATGGGGTGCCGGTCCACACCCTTGAGCGGCCGCCCCTTGTTGTCCAGCACGAATTTTTTGGCGCCTAACGTAACGCCTTGATAAATGCGCACGTTATTGCCGATACGACTTGTCTCACCGATGACTACGCCGGTCCCATGATCGATGAAAAAGCCCTTTCCGATCGTAGCACCCGGATGAATGTCAATGCCGGTCGTACTGTGGGCATGCTCACTAATAATGCGCGGGATGAACGGCACGTTGAGTAGATGCAATTCATGCGCAATCCGGTGATTGGTGATTGCGTAAATCCCAGGATAACTGAAGATGGCTTCTTCTTTGAGCCGAAGCGCAGGATCTCCATCGAGCGCAGCTCGGACATCCGACGCGACCAGTTGCTGCAATTCCGGCAGAATTCCTAAGACCGCTCGCGCGGCTCGCGCCGCTCCGTCTTTACAATGAGGACAAGTGGCGAAGTCATGCCGTTCAGCCACCGCTAACGCTTTGGTAATTTGTTCTTCCAAATCGCGAAGCGCTCGATCGAGCGTTGCGCCGACGTAGTAATGTAAGCTTTCGTCGCGTAGATCCGTCACACCAAAATAGCCAGGGAACAGCACTTGGCGGATGCCTTCCACGCTAGTCAGAACTATGTCACGGGATGGCAGCACGATGCGGCCGTCCCAACGCGGATCGCCGGCTCTTACAGCGCCGGCGCACAGCTGATCGACGACGGTCGCCAATAAGGTCTGTTCCGTTGCTTCAATGTACGATTGACTCATGACAGCTCCGGTCGATGGGGATTGCCTGGGGTTGAACTCTGGTCAATCCTGCACGAGAGGCAAGCCGGCACTGATCCAGCCGTTCGTGCCTCCGTCCAGATTGTACAGATTAGTGAGGCCGACTGATTCGGCGACCTTTGCGGCAGTCAGGCTGCGCATCCCTTTTGCACACACGAAAATGACGCCATCGCGAGGCAGAGCCTCTTGCGGTTTGGCCTTGAGCTCGGCAAGCGGTACCAAGCGCGCGTGCGGAACGTGCCCCGTCGACCACTCGCGAGGCTCCCGCACATCAACTACGTCAAATTCGCCGCGTGAAATTAGAGTTTCTGCTTCCTGAGGAGTAAGTGTTTGGATCATAACCTCCACTATAACAGACACATGTCTGCCGCGCAAGGGATGGCCGCGCGGGGCCAGAAAAGAGCTATTTCAGGGACTCCTGCACGCATCAGTGTCGCAAAAAACCAGATTTTGTGCGAAATATGCGCGTGTGCTCTACGGTGCGAGGCTGTCCGCTGGGGAATAATCAGCCCGGCCCGACGGTTTCCCGGCGGGGGCATCAGAAATCAGCGTGTGCTACCTGCTACATACTCAGTCGGTACCGGGGGTCTTACTCCTTGTCGTCGACGACTGAGCCCAAGGTGACTTGGAGTCACCCTGGGCCATATGCACCCGCAAACGTTACAGCCCGCGATGGCCGCGGTCGGCTTGCAGTCGCAGCAAGGCGGCCACGAGAGCGTCAATGTCCTCGCACGTGTTGTAAGGCGCGAGTGAGGGACGTACCGTGCTTTCCAGCCCAAAGCGGCGCAGGATTGGCTGCGCACAATGGTGCCCCGCGCGCACGGCAATGCCTTCCCGATCGAGGGCAGCACCGACGTCTTCGGTTCGATAGCCGTCGAGCACAAAGGAAATGACGCCGGCCTTTTCTGCGGCTGTGCCTATGATCGCCAAGCCTGGCACCGTTAGCAGTTTTTCGGTCGCGTAAACGAGCAGTTCGTGCTCGTAACGGCTGACATTCTCGATGCCCAGCTTGGTCACATAGTCAAGTGCTGCACCGAGCCCCACAGCGTCCGCAATATTGCCGGTGCCAGCCTCGAATCGAAAGGGTGGCGGTTGATAGACGGTTTTTTCGAACGTCACGTCGGCAATCATGTTGCCGCCGCCTTGCCAAGGCGGCATCGAGTCGAGCACCCCGCTCTTGCCGAAGACGGCACCAATTCCCGTGGGTCCGAATATTTTGTGGCCTGAGAACACGAAAAAATCGCAATCGAGCTGCTGCACATCGACGCGCATATGCGAGACCGCTTGCGCGCCGTCCAGCAGTACCAACGCTCCATGCCGATGGGCGATCTCAATCATCTCGCGCGCAGGCGTAATCGTGCCGAGGGCATTCGATACTTGACTGAAGGAAACGATCTTCGTGCGTGAGCCGAGCAGCTTTTCGTATTCTTCGAGAATGACCTGCCCGCGATCGTCGACCGGTGCAACCCGAAGCCGTGCGCCCTTTTCGGAGCAAAGCTGTTGCCAAGGCACGATGTTGGCGTGATGCTCAAGCCAACTGATGACAATTTCGTCTCCGGGTTCGACGTATCGCCGACCCCAGCTCTTAGCAATGAGGTTTATGCCTTCGGTCGTGCCCCGCACGAATACAATTTCCCGATCCGTCGGGGCATTGATGAAGCGGCGCACTTTGTCTCTTGCCGCTTCATAGGCATCCGTTGCTCGCGCAGCGAGGCTATGCGCGCCTCGATGCACATTTGAGTTTTCGTGTTCGTAAAACTCTGACAACCGGTCGATGACTGCTTGAGGTTTTTGGGTCGTTGCGGCATTGTCCAGCCAAATGAGCGGCCGCCCATTGATCTTCTCCTGAAGAATCGGAAAGTCGCGACGAATCGACACGGGATCGAAAGGCCGCGCCTCCGAGGACAATTCCGGGACAAGTTCCGGCGTGAAGTCGAACGACTCCCCAGGCACGTAGGGTGAGGCACTTGCCGGTACAGCTGTTGCGCCGGTGAGCGGACTCGCGACATTGCCCGATGGAACGCCGAGAGCAGGCAGCGGACCCGCACTTGGCGAAGACGCGGCGTTAGGCAATTCGGCATTGTCGGTGTTGACGGCAGTCGGTTCGAGCAACGGCGGGCTCATCGGACTCGCCAACGATCCGGGAACCAAACTCAGGTCCGCTGTCGCGGGGGGGTGCCCCGTAGGCACTGCCGCGCCTGCTGCTGGCACGGCAGGCGCGTTGAGCGAGGACAAGTCGGGGCTGGCTCCACGAACCTGTGGCACGTCTTGAACGAAGTACAGAGAGCCAGCCGAGCCCTCAGGGACTGAATTGGGTGTCGAAACCAAGTTGGGTGCCGCAAAACCTAACAACCCAGCCAAGGAAGCTGGAATAGCCCTGAAGTCTGCCTCCTGGGGCGGCACTGGTGCATCTGTGGGAGCTGGGGTCGAGGGCGCGCGCGGCTGGCTTTCCGGCGATATACCTGGCCTAATCAGCGCTGCCGAAGGTGTTGGCTGCACAGCAGGATCCGGTGCAGCCCGGTGCGGTGCTGAAAAAAACTCGTTTGCCAATCGAGCGATTTCAGCTAGGCCGGGAAATTGGGCTCCAAGCGCCCCCGAATCACCGGTTACGGGCACATCGCCGATGTTTTGAGCGCTAGCGGGTACCAACAAACCGGTCGTGCCAGCATCACTTGTACTCATGGTACTGTCCGACTTCGACGCCGTCTAGGGCGCCGAGCGCGTCCTCAGTTAGAACTGCAGCGGAGCAGTAGAGTGATATCAAGTAGGAGGCGACCGCTTGCCGATTGATACCCATGAATCGAACGGAAAGGCTGGGGCTCACTTCGCCTGGAATGCCGGGCTGAAACAGTCCGACCACGCCCTGCTTCTTCTCTCCGGTCCGCAAGAGCAAGATGCTCGTCGTTCCGGTGCCTTCATTGCCGACGTGCAGCTTGTTACTTGAAATGATGGGAATGCCACGCCAAGTGATAAACGGCGAACCGAACAGATTGACGGTGACGGGCGGCACACCTCGGCGCGTGCATTCGCGGCCAAATGCGGCAATTGCTTTCGGATGGGCAAGGAAAAACGCGGGCTCCTTCCAGACCTTGGAGATGAGCTCATCCAAATCGTCGGGAGTAGGGGCGCCTTTGCGTGTCTTTATCCGCATTGACGGTGCGACATTCTTCAACAAGCCGTAATTAGCGTTGTTCACAAGCTCGTCTTCTTGTCGTTCCTTCACGGTCTCGATGAGAATGCGGAGTTGCTCGCGCACCTGATCCATCGGGCTACGATATAGGTCCGAGATGCGGGTCTGAACGTCGAGGACTGTACTCACCGCATTAAGCGTGTATTCGCGCGGTTGCTCCTCATAATCCACGAATGTCTGGGGCAGATCGACATCATCATGGGGGCTGCAGTCGACGTCAGCGGGTTTGTCGTCTCCCTTGACGCGATTGACGCGGTAGGTACCTGCCTCAACCGGCGTCCACGGCAATAGACTAACCAACCAGCGCGGAGTGATGCCGACCCATTGCGGCGGAGTCTTTGTCGTGTTTGCAAGTTGGCGTGCTGCTTTTTCGCCTAAGGTATGACGGGCTTCGCTGGAATCGGTCATGATCATTTCTCCTCAATTGAGCCTGCCGTAACAACAGACCTGAGCGCGGTTGTTGTTTCGCCTCGTGGGCTTGCTAGCGCTTGTGGGCGGACAAGCGCAATGATTACCTGCGCTTGTCGGTTCATTTCTCCACCGGGACGATCACACAGTCACTATATATTGGATATTCGATACCGACCGTCCGTTTGATTGAGCAAGACTATTCTGTGTCCGACTGAAGCGGGACCATTGGCTCTTGCGTGCAACGGTTCAGTTTGCTGTGTCTGGGGCATGGCCCCGAATAAAAATAATTGCAGCGTCGGAATCGACACCTCCGTCCGACTTCGCACCGGAGATCCCCGATATCGACAAGGCGCCGGGGCGGTTCATGGTCCGGCTGAGAGACGCACGTCGATCTCCGTATGTTGAAGAGGAAGATGTTGCGGGCAAACCCATTCGAACCTTTAATGAATTCAGCGGGGCCAGCTTCAGTGCGGACTGGCGCCGCCGGGTGGGGCGGATTCCTCCAGTATGTAAGAAATTACTTGATCATGTGTCCGTTATAGCGGATAATGGCGGAGCTATCTGAGACAATTCGGTATCTAATCAAAAAACCAAGTCCCAAATCCCGGTCAGTGTGAACGGTCGCTAGGGTTGTGTAAGAGCATGTCACTGGCGGTCGTCACCTCCGACTCGTCGGCATCGTAACTCGAGAGATTCAATGGTGCTTTCACATGTCCCCACGCAAGGCCTCTCGTCTCGTGCTTGTACCTCCAACATTGGATTCTGAACCTGACGACGACAAGGTAGACGGAAATCGATCCCCCATCGATACCGCTGCGGAAGCTGTCGACGGGGAAAATCAGCTCGCTGTAACTGTCGGCAAGAATTTGCACACTCATCGACTACGTCACGGTCTAACATTGGAACGACTGGCGAAGGCTTCGGGTGTGAGTCGGGCGATGTTGAGTCAAGTGGAACTCGGGCGCAGCATGCCCACTATAAAGGTAGTCTGGAAAGTCGCCAGGGCGCTCGATGTGCCATTTTCAGCATTAATTTCCGACAATAAGGATACCGGTTGCCGTGTCGTGAGACTCAAGGAATCAAAATATCTCACTTCCAACGATGGCAAATTTAGATCGCGGGCGCTATTTCCCATCGCAGGACCTCGCCGTGTTGAGTTCTACGAATTGCATTTGGTAAGAGGCGCCACTGAACAGGTACATGCCCACAATCCAGGCACAGTGGAGAACTTGGTTGTAACGCAAGGTGAGCTTGAGCTCATTGTCGATGGTCATAGCGAGCAACTGTCAGTCGGCGACTCGATTCTTTTCGATGCGGATGTGCCGCACAGTTACATTAATCGGGGCAGGGGAGATCTCGTCATGTACTTGGTAATAATTTACGGTGAGCGCTGACTTTGAACTCCGTCGAAATCCCGGAATCCGCGCACTTGAAGGTTCAAAGGCCCAACAGTTATACATGAAGCTCCTATGAACAAATTTGATTCCATTGAACTCGCTGAGGAGTGGAAGCATGAGCCAGATACTGGATGAGGTACTCAAGGCAAATCTGGTCTATCAGAAGACCTTCGGTGACAAGGGGAGACTCGCGCTACTGCCCACACGTCAATTTGCCATCCTCACCTGCATGGATGCTCGCATCGATCCGGCAAAACTTGCGGGCCTCTCTGAAGGCGATGCGCACGTGATTCGCAACGCGGGGGGGCGTGCCAGTGACGACGCCATCCGGTCGTTGGTCATTTCAACGAAGTTGCTTGGCACTCGAGAGTGGTTTGTCATTCATCATGGCGAATGCGGCATGGAAATGTTCAATGACGGGACGATTCGCCAATTACTGGCGTCTAGCCTCGATACTGCCAAGTACGACGGGACCACTTGGCATGACCTAGGGAAGGGACCGGGTTCTCACGAAGGTGACTATGTCGATTGGCTGACAATCAGTGAACAGTCGACCAGTGTGGTTGCCGACGTCGCGCGGATTCGCAATCACCCTTTGGTACCATCAAGCATTCCCATTTATGGCTACGTATATGATGTGCGGTCAGGCGCATTGCTCGAGGTCGTTGAAGCGACGCGCGTCGGTCAGCCCCGGTCGCAGACTTAGAGGGGGGAAAGGCCCTTGATCGTGGACAAAATGTCTGTTATAGCGGAGTCCGGATGCGGAATTACGGCGTCTCGCGTAGCACCCCAGGTTCACACACGTCATCGAGATATTCACATTTTTCGATAGTCACTGCGGGTTGGCGATTCCGCAATGACTACAAACCTACAAAGGCCAATTCGGAGCTCCAAAATGCCCATTTTTAGCGACAATTCCCAATCGATAGGTCATTCACCCCTCATTCAACTGACGCGCGTCGTGCCGCAAGGCACGCGCGTCTTGGCAAAAATCGAAGGTCGCAATCCAGCCTATTCAGTTAAGTGTCGTTTAGGGGCCGCGTTGATTTGGGACGCCGAGAAACGGGGGCAGCTCAAGCCGGGCGTTGAAATCGTTGAACCTACCTCGGGTAATACCGGGATTGCGCTGGCATTTGTCGCGGCGGCACGTGGCTACAAGTTAACTCTCGTTATGCCGGAAACGATGAGCCTGGAGCGCCGCAAAGTCCTTAAGGCGTTTGGGGCAACCATCTTACTCACCGAGGGCCCCAAGGGCATGCCCGGAGCGGTCAAGAAGGCCACGGAAATTCGCGATTCAGATCCAGGTCGCTATTTTTTGCCCCAACAATTCGAAAACCCAGCCAATCCGGCTATTCACGAAGCAACGACTGGCCCTGAAATCTGGCAAGACACCGATGGATCAATTGACGTTTTGGTATCCGGGATTGGCACGGGAGGCACTATTACGGGCGTTTCTCGCTACATAAAGAATACCAAGAACAAGCCCATCATCAGTGTGGCAGTGGAACCGGTTGAGAGCCCAGTAATTACTCAATATTTGGCGAAGCAAGAATTGAAACCCGGTCCGCATAAGATTCAAGGAATTGGTGCGGGGTTCATTCCCAAGACACTCGATTTGTCACTCGTCGACCGAGTGGAACAGATAAACTCGGCGGACTCAGTGGCGTTCGCCCGGCGTCTCGCCAGAGAGGAAGGCATACTCAGTGGCGTGAGCTCAGGCGCCGCTGCCGCGGTGGCGGCACGTTTGGCTGCGCTGCCGGAATTTGCCAGCAAGACCATCGTTGTGATTCTACCAGACGCGGGCGAGCGCTATCTGTCGGGGCCGCTATTCGAAGGAATATTCGACGGTATTGCCGAAGCCAAGGCCGGCGATACTATCTAACTAGCAGGTAGCTCATCGGATTGATGCCCCGCCCAATGGCAGCGTGAGGAGGTCCTCGTCGGGGAGCCTGGGCACCTACATGCGTTATGGTAGCTCAGTTTCGACGCTGATGCGCTTGTCCACGAAAACGGACTTTTGCCCAAAAATGGGCAAATTCTCGCAGAATGTGGGCAGGCGCGGTAGGAAATGTCTTGACGGATAACCTCCTTATCAACATACCGGATAGTCATGGCTCGAGAAAAACCACGCAGCAAAACTCGGAACGCCCCGCGTTCGACCACAGACAAGAAGGTTTCAACTTCGGAGGGCGTAAAACTTCGACGCTCAACGCGGAAAAACCGCGTGGGAGTCGGCGCCACTCCTAACCAACAAGCTCTTGAAGCGGCGAAAATACCCGTCCCGACGGAAGAATCCCCGGACATTAGCAGCGCACTACGTCAGTTGCGTGCCGAGCGCAATCTCTCACTCGACAAGTTGGCCTATGAGTCTGGCGTCAGTAGGGCGATGCTTAGTCAAATTGAACTTGGGCGGAGCACCCCCACAATTACCGTACTGTGGCGAATAGCGCGGGCACTAGGTGTCCCGTTTTCCTCTTTGCTGGCCGGACCCGCGCCGGACGAACCACTGGTGTTCCGCGCCAGCCGGGCCAAAGTTCTCAAATCGGCCGACGGCAGTTTTTCGACCCGAGCGCTATTCCCTCTGGATCAAACACATTCTGCGGAGTTCTATGAGCTACGTCTGGCTCCTAGAGGCGTCGAAAACGCGGATGCTCATTCATCTGGAACCAGTGAAAACCTGGTCGTAACAACGGGCACTCTCGAGGTCAAAGTCGGTGGCGTCACCCTTGAACTAAAGACCGGGGACGCGACCTATTTTCAAGCTGATGTTCCCCATGAATACCGTAACCCGACTGCGCACGAGACGGTCGCCTACTTGGTGATGACCTACGCGCATCGCAACTAGTAACACGACTGCAGTGATGGGCAATTCGGTATGTCTTATCTCATACTAAGTAATAGGCTGCGCGTCTCCGCACCACTTGCGATTCGTCGGCAGCGCAATGCTTGCACGTGTTGCGACGACCCAGTAGGTCGTAGGCTCTGCGCACGGCCTTGAGGGTAGCCGAGTCGACTTCATCTTCTTCTGAGAATATTTGATCATTCGGAAACCAGTTCTGGAATCTCAATCGTCGAAAGCTTTCAAGCAAATCCGGTCTAACGCCCGCTAGCAAAATCGTCAGGCCTTGGTCCCGTGTGTCTCGCAAGAAATGTTCCAGTCTTTCGAGGCAGACAGCGTCGGGATTGCGTAAACGCTTTAGACGGAGCACGATGTACCGGACGCCCTGTTCCTGTGCAATACGTACTGCGTT
The DNA here is from genome assembly GCA_003154095.1 of Myxococcales bacterium. GTDB lineage: Bacteria > Myxococcota_A > Polyangia > Polyangiales > Polyangiaceae > FEN-1139. The sequence continues at coordinate 25,702 of PMCK01000370.1, forward strand.
TTCAAGGTGCCGTTCGAGCTCCGGGGCGGAACCGAAAAAGAGCTCGCCTTCGAGATCATGGATGTGCACCGCAGTGCATTGAGGGTCGGAACCTAGCTTCTCTCGCACGATGCGCTCCTCGGTCACGACTAGTTCGGCAACCTTCAGTCTGGCGGCGCGAGGCACGAACAGCGATATTGACACGGCGACGCCAGAACGCGCCTGTCGGGATGAGCCACCATGCGATTGTTTGACTAATACTTGGATTCCAGCCCCTGTTTCGTAGTTATCCGCGAATCGCAGGTTGATGCTTTTGTAGAGTTCCCGGGTTGGGTCGTATGAGACATTGAGCAGTTCGAGAGGCGCCGTTCTTTGGATGTTCTTTGCCCCAATGGCTGCAATTGCGAGTATGACAAGCGCCACCGCAAAAATGTCGAGCTTGCGCGCGCCACTTACTGGAGGTGGTGGTGGGCCATTCGCCGACGTAACCCCAGACACATCCTCCACAAGTCTTGTAACGTGTTTCACCAAGATGCACTCGCGGGGCAGGTTGGCCTTAGTTGTGAACGATTCGCAAATCGAGTTTTACGGGTACCGGGTTCGTCAAGATGTCGAGAACTGGACAATGCGCATTGACGACATCTCGCAATTGCTGAAGCTTTTCGGCAGAAGCGTTCGACTGCAGTCGAACCGTGCCCTTGATTTGTTGATAACCCGCCCGCACTTGATCATTGACCGCGAAGAACCCCCGCAAATCGAGCTCACCCTCGAGTTCCACCGAAACGGATTCCAGTGGAATTCCTAGCGCGGTCGCGTAGGCCCGGTACGTAATTTCTTGGCAAGTTCCCAGTGCTGCCAGAATTAGCTCGACGGGGTTGGGCCCCTGGTCAGTACCGCCCAATGTTAGTGGCTCATCAACTGTAATTTGATGCTGCCGTAGATTAACTTCGGAGTGGAAACCCTCTTGCAGCGCTGACCGAGAATTGAATATGGTCTTGCCCAGTTCTGGATTGGATCGCAGTGATGTTTGCGTGTCAGAGATGATCTGTTGTAATTGATTCGACATCGGTTAATGACCCTCGTTGGTACTTCGTCGTATTTATGGACTACTCGTCGAAGAGAGGCTCAACCGTCCATCATCGACGGCTCGATGTGCGTGTCGCACTTGACCGATCTGAGTAGCTTCGGGAACCTCGACCAACCTGCCAGTTTCGACTTGGTAAATGTACCCGTATATTGGAATATGCCCCGGTACCAACGGATGGTGGCGAATTCGTTCGACATCAATAGTGACGCTCTGCGCTTGGTTGGATATCGTCAGCCAATCGATGTAGTCACCGTGATGCGAGCCAGTGCCTTTGCCGCTGTCTTTCCAGGAATTTCCATCGTAACTCGAGGTGGTTAGGCTTGACGCAAGCAGCGACCGAATTACTTCATCGGTGAAAAGCTCCATACCGCAATTGCTATGATGAATTACGAACCATTCGGAGGTCCCCAGCAGCTTGTAGGAAATAACCAGGGACCGAATAGCATCGTCGCTTGCGCGACCGCCAGCGTTACGAATTACGTGCGCGTCTCCCTCGCTCAGTCCAGCGAGTTTCGCCGGATCTATCCGCGCGTCCATGCATGTCAGAATGGAGAACTGCCTAGCAGGCGGCAGAGCGAGCTTCCCTTTGTTCCCAAAATTCGCCGCGTAGGCGGCATTTGCCTTTAGAACCTCTTCTCGGACGTGACTCATCGCAACACCTCATGGCTGGGGTAATTGGTCGCCGATCTGGACAGTCTGCCATAGCAGTCTGTAATAGCAGAAGATATGGACGTCAAAGTGGATATCGTCAAGCGCCTCTACGGTTCCCACTCGAGAAAATTCCCTTGAATGGGGTAGTTCACCCCTAGCCAGAGGTATTGCACTCGAAAGATTGGAGTGTAATTCAACCAGGTCACGCTGAACGTTCCCGTTGCGGGTTCGGCACCTCTGGTGCTTGGCCCGTGAGATATCACGGAAGTCTCTCGCTCAGTCAAGGGTGAGGATGCCGTCGCGTAAGCTCTTCCCCGACCGTGAACGTGAGGTAACGTTCGCAAAACATAGCGGGCTGAAAACGCCCAATAGGAGCCAGAGAACCACAACGACCATGTTGTGTTGGGGCGCCACTTGCAGCGGTGCGGGAACCTTGACGTAGAGGTATGTCTGTTATATTAGAACAGTGCAATTGTGTAATTCACCACGCCGTGAACGGCGGGTGGCTACAAATTGCGTTGCTTCATGGAAACCGCTAACTCGGTCAACTCAGCCGTCTCCAACGTAACCATGGTTGCCCTGCCATGAGTAAAACGGTCATCATCGCCTGCGAAGTCATGCGAGAGGAGCTGCTGCGAGTATCTCACTCGCCCTCCGTATCGATTAAGTTTCTTTCGATGGGACTCCACGTTTCGCCGGATCGACTGAGGTCAGCCCTGAGCGAAGAGCTTTACGCCGTGCAAGATGCAACGCAAATTGTTCTGGGATTTGGATTATGTGGTGCTGCCACTGAGGGACTCAGCTCGCCTCACGCCACGATTATCATTCCTCGCGTTCACGATTGTATTCCGCTCCTACTGGGACATGCAGAAATCGACGGCGGTCCGCACCTTGAAAAGGGGACCTTCTATTTGAGCGGCGGCTGGATGGAAGGCGAACGGACTTTGATTTCGGAGCATCGGCGGGCAACGGCCAAATTTGGAGAAAAGCGCGCCCTGCGCATTTTGAATACTATGTTCTCCCCTTACGAGAAAATTCGTTTCATTCGCACGGATCATCCCCGTGTGGCCGCACGCGAGGAGGAGGCCAAGGGGTTCGCAGGGCTGCTCAACTTAGTCGCCGAGTCAACCCAGGGCGACAGTGGGTATCTTTCACGTCTGATCAACGGGCCCTGGGTATTGCCCGAATTTGTGTGCATCCCCAAGGGGGAAGTAGTTACTGCAACAGTGTTTCTCAACGGTGCGCAAAGGTTTTCTCAATCGTGGGCGGGTTCGACCATCAAGATGCCCCCCGTTCCCGGTGGGCCACATAGTTTGAGTGCCACAGCGGAGCCGCTGAGATCGACCGTTTCGAGCCCCCACTCGCGATAGAGAGTCTCGTGACTGTGCAAGCGTGCCATGGCTGCTTCGATTTGCTGCTGAACCCGCGGCGGGACGACCAAGTCCTGCAACGTGCGGCGGGGCTGTTCGGGCAAGAATGAGTCGTCGTTGCTCATGCTGCAGCTCGCTCCAGCTTGGGAAATGCCAACGCTTTCACGAATGTATTTTCGAATGATGGCGCATGTGCCAAGTCAATGGTTACCGCATCCTTTATAGTTGCGACGAGCTCCGTCCGGGCTTCACGATCGAGTAGCATCGCTTCGGCGCCCGTGCGCGATGTATTGCCTACAGCCGTCACTCGCCCACCGAGCTCATCTGGCAAAAGGCCAATCCCTACCAAACTCGCTGGTTGAAGATGCGCACCGAATGAACCCGCCAGCAAGACCCGATCGACCATGGCCGGCGTCAGTCCTTCATGTGCAAGCAGGGCCTCGATGCCGGCTCTTACAGCTCCCTTGGCCAACTGCACTTGACGGACATCTTGCTGGGTCAACACGATGTCGGGCTCCCCCGGGCTTCTTGCGCGCGCAAGACGAAGCGCCGGCTTGCCTTCGTACCGAATGAGCAGCTCACCAAGTGCACGGGGTATTGCTGCTGCAGGTGCGAAGCGACCCGATGATTCGACTACCCGGTTGCGCACCATTTCGGATACAGCATCTACGAGCCCGCTGCCACACAGACCCACGGCCTCTACACCGCCGATAGTCTTTGTCTCAATTCCACTGGCCGAAATGCTCACCTTTTCAATTGCACCGACCATCCCTCGCATTCCACACGTGATATTCATTCCCTCGAAGGCCGGACCAGCCGCCGTCGAAGTGCCGATCAGTCGACCATCACGGGCGAGCACCATTTCGCCATTCGTTCCAACGTCAATGAACAGCGTGACACCTGTGAGATTTCGCAAGCCCGTTGCGAGAATTCCGGCCGCAATATCCGCTCCAACGAAACCATCGAGTACAGGTGGTAGATATACTCGTGCTCCGGGCGCTCCAAGCAATCCAAGATCGGTAGCCAGCAACGAAATATCTCCACGAATTACCGGCGTGTAGGGATAGCGGCCCAGGGAACGTGGGTTCACCTTCGCCGCCAGGTGCAGCATGGTGGTATTTCCACTGAGCACAATCTCGCGCAATCCGGAAACATCGACCCCCGCTCGGTTCGCTACTTCTTCCGTCATCCGGCGCAGTTCCGCGACAAGGATTTCGTGCATTTGCGTCAAACCGGCTTCATCGGAAGCAATCTGAATGCGCGTCAGCACGTCGTGTCCAAGGCGCGCTTGTGGGTTGAGCGCACCAACCGTTCCCAGCTCCCTGCCTTCGGCTAAGTCGAGCAGCGCCACTACCAACGTAGTCGTGCCAATATCAACGGCGAGTCCGAACACCGGTGCCAAGCCAGCCTCTTGCCACATCAACGTGTTACCGTAGAAAATGCGGCTCCGATTCGTGCTGGATTGCCACTCCCGACGCACCCAGGGATTAATGGGTCGCTCAACCCTCTGCCCGGAAATGAGTACTCGGTCACGTCCACGCACCTGTTCGGGGATGGTGACACTCAGGTCAGCATCCCTGATTTCCGTAGTACAAGCCAATATTCCATCGACTTCGTCGGCAGCCCGCTCTCCGTTGCGATGCCGCACGCAATCGGGCTTATCAACGGTGACTCGACACTTTTTGCAAGTACCTAGCCCGTTGCACGGCGATTCGAGTTCAAGTCCAGCGCGTCGTGCGGCGTCGAGCAGTGTTAGACCCGGCTCCGCCTCAATCGCGACTTTCCGCGGGTGAAAGACCACATTGGGCACGTCACGACTCCTTTGCAGCGTTGGTCAGCGCCTGGATATTGGAAAGTGGGGTGCTCGTACTCAGGCCGCAAGCGGGAGCTATGATATCAACACCCTGTTGAACGAGTTGACGCGTGTGGCGGAACACCTGTTCGGCGCTGCCAAATTGTAAAGTGTACGTGCTGGTGTTTCCCATTGTGGTTACTTGGGGATGTCTTGCCTTGAATTTGGCCAGGTTCACGGCTGCGTCGGTGCTGGTTGCATCTGTATGAAGTTGCGCCACTAACCCCTCGACTGAGCTAATATCACCGCAAATGTGCATAATCACCGGCACCCCCAGCTGGTGAATCTGATCAGCTAGATCATTGAGATATCTAAGGGCATACTCGGAGAATGCGCGCGGTCCCAAGATCTCACCCGTGGCGGTTGGATCGCTTATGGCAATAACATCAACCCCGCTATCGACCATGGCGCGGGCAAATAGCATCAAGGCGTGGGTAACGGAATCGATGACTCGGTGCGCACCCTCATGGTCCTTGTGAAGTTCCTTTAGAAATGTGATGGGATCGACTAGAGACGCCGAAGTGCTAATCGGNNATCGGTCCGGTCAGACTCCCTACCACGGGGTTGTCCGACTCCACCGCCGCCGTCCGTTCGATCGCCAACAAAACGCGTTCGGCGCGGCTGCCGTCCGGAACGCGATCGAGTTTGGGAATAGTCGCATCGCGAACCGAAGTGAATGCTTCCTTAGTGACTTTCGCCTCAGATGCTGCCGTGCCTAGCTCGACCGCGCTTCCGAGCATTTCGGCCTCGAGCGTCATACAGAATGGCAAAGCGAGGTTTTCAAATCCGGTGAATCGGGAGACGTCGCGCGCGAGTGCCGATAGTTGGCCAGCGTCACTATAAGCCTCTGGGAGCCTGTTCCCACTCTTCTCCATCACGTCGATGACGGCGGCGTTCATCATGCCACCAACACACAACACCGGTGGACGGTCGACAGGTTTTTTCTGAAGGACCCGAAGCAGACGCTCCTTTGGACTTGTATCTGTCGTCATACCGCTCCTGGTGGGTCGTGTAGACCTGCTCACAAATCCCAATTCCCGATTCGAGAATAGGGGTTCAACCGGCGATGGCAACTGCTTCTGGCTGGAGCAGTCGTTTGACCAACTCGGCCGCACTGATCGCGTCCCTTGCATATCCATTGGCACGAATGCGATCCGCATAGCCCTTAGACAGGGGCGAACCTCCAACTATGACTTTGAATTGCTCGCGGACCCCCCGACCCTCTAGCAGATTAATAGTTTCATCCATGTTCACCATAGTGGTTGTCATGAGGGTCGACAAAGCGATGACGTCAGCGCCAATCTCAATGGCGTTGTCGACGAACTTTGCTGGCGCAACGTCCCGACCAAGGTCGAGAACCTCGAAACCTTTCGTCTGCAAGATGATGCGAACCAAATTTTTTCCGACATCGTGAGTGTCACCTTCAACAACTCCGATGACTACCTTGGCAGGAATCTCAAAACTTTCAGGTCGAATATGCGGTCGCAAAATTGAAAGCCCCGCATACATCGCATCGGATGCTACGAGCAGTTCAGGTACGAAGTACTCCTGTTCCTCGAAGAGTTGACCCGCGCGGTTCATCCCTGCCAGCAATCCTTCTTGTATTGCGTCGTATGCATCAATGCCTTCATGAAGCGCTGCTTCTGCCGCCGCAATGGCGCGGGCTTCGTCGAGGGCTACGACTGATTCAGCAAGTTCGACCAAAACCTTTTCGCGTATGGCTAGCTGCGTCATGTTGTCCTCATCTGCCTAGTTATGTAAAATGTTGGGTATCGATCACTGGTATGAGCCATAGAGCCTTGCTGCTTTCACCATGGTTGCCGCGCTCAGCAAATTGCCACCTGGTGCGAACTCACAGCCTGTCACCACGCGGCACTCATGGGTCCACCGAGGCAAATGACCGGCGGGCGATCGAATTCGGCGCCCTTCAATGCGTAAAGTAAACGTTGCTTTTCGTTGAGCATGACAGGCTCGAGTCGGTTTTCGACGACCGTAACCGCGATTTCCACTATAACAGACGCTCTGTCTGCCGTCAATGGCTTTTCAAGACTCCACGACGCGAACCTTAATGGAACTTGCGCCGCAGAAAACTGAGCACATCTGAGCGGGTGACCAGACCCAGAAATTGTCCTTCAACGTCGCAAACGATCGGTACCAGCCCGCGGTCGAAGAGGGGCAGCAATTTCTCGACGTCTACGGCCGGTGGCACGGTCATCAGTGCCGTGCTCATGAAGTCTCGTACGGGGCGCCGGAAAGCCTGGTTGTCTTTTATCGCAGCCAGGAGCAAGTCCGATTCGTCCAGGATGCCCACAACCCGCCCAGCATCAAGAACCGGAAGTTGTGAGATTCCGTACATCTTCAACCTTGAGTGCGCCACTATCAGAGCGTCATCAGGGCCGACGGTGACAACAGCTGCAGACTCCGCGCTGCGACCGATCACATCGCGCAGATCCCCGTGTTGCACGCCGCGCATGAAACCCTGGTCATGCATCCATCCGTCGTCGAACATCTTTGAAAGATACTTGCTGCCAGTGTCGCACACGAAGGTTACGACTCTCTTTGGCTGTGACTGGGCGCGACAGTAACGGAGCGCGGCGGCCACTAGCGTTCCGGAAGAAGAACCTGCCAATATGCCCTCCTCCTTGAGCAAACGGCGTGCCGTGAGCAAGCTCTCCTCGTCATTGATCGTATAGGCTTGCTTGACCCGACTGAGATCGCATATGGGTGGCAGAAAGTCCTCACCGATCCCTTCGACCAACCAGGAACCTGCCTCGGTCAATACGCGTTCCTTGACCCAGCCGGCAAGTACCGATCCCGCAGGATCCGCCAATACAAGTTCCACTTCAGGAGCCACGCGACGCATGAAGTTGCTGATCCCCGTGATGGTCCCGCCCGAACCTACTCCACACACGACGGCGTCCAGTTGCCCTTCCGTTTGCGCCCAGATTTCAGGGGCGGTAGTTGTTTCATGAGCTAAGGGATTTGCGGCGTTTCCAAATTGGTTCACATAATAGCCGCCGTTCTCGCTCGCGATTCTTGCGGCCAGATCCTGATAGTACTGTGGATGGCCTTTTCCAACATCGGAGCGTGTCATTACAACCTCGGCACCGAGCGCCTTGAGATGCACAACCTTCTCTTGACTCATCTTGTCGGGTATCACCAAGATCAGTCGATAGCGCTTCAATGCGGCAACTAGCGCCAGCCCAAGCCCGGTGTTACCGGCCGTGGCTTCGACAAGAGTAGCGCCAGGGTCGATCAGTCCCGAGTCCTCGGCGGATTCGATCATGGATAGCCCAATTCGGTCCTTGATGGACCCGCCAGGATTGTGGCTTTCGAGCTTGACGAACAATTCGCAAGGCCCGGCGTCCATCGAACGGAGCTTGACCAGTGGCGTATTGCCAATGAGGCCCAGCACACCGGGCCGCGATCGCACCGGAGACGTTGCAGTCGGCGACTCGACCGGTATCGCCGCGCGGCTCATGCGCCCCTCGCCGCGTGAAGTGCTTGCTCAAGATCCCTCCAAAGGTCCTCAATGTCTTCCAGACCGACCGAAAGTCGAACCAATTCATCGGTAATGCCCCGAGACTCGCGCTCTTCGCGCGGAATCGATGCGTGCGTCATCAGCGCCGGCAACTCGGCGAGCGACTCCACGCCACCGAGGCTCTCAGCCAATACGAATATCCGCAGGGCCTTAAGAAACGCGCGGGAGCTGTCCAGTCCCCCTGCAACATCAAAGCTAATCATGCCACCCCCGGCGCGCATTTGACGGACTTGGAGATCGTGATTTGGGTGACTCGGGAGACCAGGATACCGTACTCTGCGGACCTGAGGATGACCTTCCAGTCGCTGCGCAAGATCTAGGGCAATCTGTGAATGATGGCGAACTCGCAGCGGCAGCGTTTTTATGCCACGCAGTACCAAGAAGCAATCAAACGGGCTCGGTACCCCTCCCAATGCATTCTGCAGAAAGCTCAGCCTCTCCTTCAGATTCGAATCATTAGTAATCAGGGCACCGCCGACGACGTCCGAATGCCCATTGAGGTACTTAGTAGTGGAATGGAGCACGACATCAGCTCCGAGTTCCAGGGGGCGCTGTAGGACCGGCGAAGCGAATGTATTGTCGACCAGAACCCGCACTCCACTCGACCGGGCCACTGTAGTGAGCGCACGTAAGTCGAGCAGCGACAGCAATGGATTGGTGGGTGTCTCGAGCCAAACTAACTTTGTAGACGAATTGAGTTCTCGTTCCAATTGTTGAGGAATGCCAAGATTTGCAAAGCTCACGCGAATCCCAAAAGGAACCGCAATTTTCGTTAAGAGTCGGTACGACCCTCCATATACATCATCGCAACAAACGATGTGGTCGCCCGGAGCCAGCGTGTGAATCACTGCCAGGGCAGCTGCACAGCCACTTGAAAATGCCAGCCCATATTTACCACGTTCAAGTGCTGCCAGGCATTCCTCGAGTGACGTCCGCGTTGGGTTCCCGCTTCGGGAATAGTCATATTTGATGGGCTCACCCGGACCTGGCTGGGCAAACGTACTTGATAGCACGATCCCGGGCATTACCGCGCCATGGAGTGGATCCGGCTGCTGACCGGCGTGAATCGAAAGCGTGTCGAAACCTGGGTCCTCGATCATGCGCTAAGCATGACGTCCAAGATAGCAGAGATCAAGTCTGCTAGATGAGATCCCTCGACTCCGGACGTGCTGACAGGTCTGGGCGCCTGATCGGCGCAACTTTTGCAGTCCTTAGCAGTTAGAATCACTCGATCGAGTTAATCGTTGCCCGGCGAAATTCGAGCCAAATCTGCTAGCTCGCCAGAGGGCGCGGTGGGATGCATTGAAGGGCGCATACTGGACGCATGCCCCAACGGCCAAACGCCAAAACTAACGGCATCATAGATAAATTTCAACCACTGCGAGTAAAACTCGTTGCGATGTGATCGCCAGGTATTGACAGGGTTTTCGACGTCCACGTTGGCAGGTGGCTCTACGTCCGTTCTTCCGGCCTCCAGGTCACGCTGATACTCGTAAACGAGACGTTCGGGCTCATATTCCGGGTGGCCCAAATGCATTAAGTAGCGCTGATCCGTGGACTCAAAGATTGTGTAACCAGTCGTTGGCGAGTGAGACAGAAGGCTTAGGGTTCCAGCATTGGCGGCCAGCTCCAGTGCCTCTTCGGAATATCCGGAGTGCCGACTTTGTGGGCACCAGAATATGTCATCTGTTTCACCAATAATGCTGTGATCACGCTGCAAGTTTCGATTTTGGAACACACCAAAGAGCTTCTTGTCCAGCATCAGCTTCTCAATATCCAATAGCTTTGCCAGCGCCATGCCGCCCCAGCAAATACCCAATGTAGACGCCACATTGCGTCGTGCGTATGCCAATATCGACACCAGCTCATTCCAGTACTGCACTTCTTCAAACGGAATTGTCTCTACCGGAGCCCCAGTCAAGAGCAAGCCGTCCAGCGGCTGGCGACGCACTGCGTCTTCGAACGTAACGTAGAGGTTCTGAATGTGCCCCTGGTCGCTGCTAGTATAAGTGTGGCTCTCCAAGCGGATCCACAGCGGTTCAATTTGCAGAATCGAACGACCGAGGGGCTTTAGCAGGGTGTATTCATAGCTCTCCGCCTTGGGCATTACGTTTAGAATCCCAATTCGAAGCGGACGAATGTCTTGGCGCTCCGCATCCGAGGGTGTGATGCAAACCACACGCGCTTGCTCGAGGGCCCGTCTCGCATGGTAATGTTGAGGAAGTATGACGGTCATCGGTGCTGCCCAAAAGTACTTAGTTCCGTTGGAAGCCGCGTGCCGAGATCTCCTTGAGCCGCCGCGCCCTGCTCATCGAACCTATTGCCGCCATGCTGTCATCGTTGGCTCGTTGCGGCCCGGGAGTCGCGTCGGGCCTGTGTGCTCCTCGATGCCGACGGATAAACGAACACCCGGTGTGACGCCGATGGCGGCCTGCTCCTCGGTTGATAGCTGCTGATGCTTCGTTTCGTCTTGGTCACCGGAACCTCCAATCAAGATAGCGTGATATCTGCTATAACGGAGGGTGTCAAGGACCCCAGACTGGGTCACAATGGGTCGAGTTGTCTTATATAGTAGACATAAGCATTGGAATACTCTAGGAGAGCCGGACCAGGCCTCGAATTTGCCGTAATAATGCTTGAGCGTGACAACTCCGGTATATTAGAAGGCTTTTGGGCTGATCGGTGGCGGATCCGGGTACCCGAACGTCAGGGAGATCGCGTATCCAGCGTCTTTGCGGCAAAATCCGTGGCATTGCGAGAAAACGTCGGTTTGCGCTCTTGCATAGCACCGCGCTGTCCGTTATAACGTCGAGCTGTGGTCTAGCCACACCAGTCAGGAGATCGAGCCATGAGCGCAAAACCCTATAGATTCGAGACGTTAGCTCTGCATGCGGGCCAAGTGCCCGACGCAACCCTCTCCCGAGGCCTTCCCGTGTATCGCACCAGTTCGTTCGTGTTCAATAGTACGGAACACGCAGCCAACCTGTTTGCGCTCAANNGGAGCGGCTTCGCTCGCGCTAGCGTCAGGAACGGCGGCCGTCTTTTACTCGATTGTTACGCTCGCCAAAGCGGGTGACGAGATCGTGTCCGCAAGCAATCTCTACGGTGGTACGTACACGCAATTCGATTCGATCCTACCGCAGTTCGGCATTACTACGAAGTTCGTGGACACGCGTGACCCAAAGAACTTCGCGAAGGCCATCACTGA
>PMCK01000391.1 GCA_003154095.1 Myxococcales bacterium
TAGATGGCTCTTGACGAAATACGTTTTGCAAAGTACTAGGCTATAATATGTGGGTGTATCTTGTGCGTTTGTGTAAGACGACGAACAATATTATGTGGCTAACCGTCGCGGCAGCTCTCTTGTGTTCCCTGCCTGTGATTTCCTGTAGTTCTGACGGTGGCGCCTCAACTTGTTCACCGGCCAATGCCTATCAGGGGAGCTACTCGGGAACGTGGGGTACCGCGACCAGTCAATACGGGACGTGGAATGCCAAGGTTGACACTTGTGGCAGCGTCTCGGGCTCGGGCTTGAATAGCGGGTCAGGGGCTTTTACGATCACTGGCACGGCTGACGGTAGCGGCAACGTGACATTCGGTGCAACTCAGCAAGATGGTACGAAGACGGCTACATTCTCCGGCGCCGTGGCTGCGAACGGCAGCATTCAGGGGACCTGGATATCCGTTGATGGCAGCCTCAGCGGCACGTTCTCGGGCAGTCGCGGGTAGCGGCGTTTAGCGCCGGGTCCTCAGGCAGTGGCGACGCGCTTTGCTTTTCCTTGCGACATCGATCATCGGGCGAGAACTCGAGGACGAACCATAGAGTGAACCTAACATCTTCAGTCGGGGGCTTGCCCCCGCAATCCTTCCGTGTTTAGCTGCCGTCAACAATAGGAGCTCCCGTGCAAAGAATTGGTCTAGTGCGCTATTCACTGTCCCTGCTGGTGCTGGGATTTCCCCTGTTCGCCAGCGCGCAAGGTCAATCCGCGCCAGCTCCCGGCAATGGTCAAGCCGCTCCACCGTCAGGGGTGGGTACCGAATCACAACCTGCTCCCCCCAACACCACCTACCCGAATTCCGCGCCCGCGGCCGCTCCGGTCCCGCCACCTGGACCGCCCCCGCCAAGTGGGTTCCCGCCCCAAGCCAATCCAACCGACGCCTGCTTTCCCCCCTGTCGAGCCGGATTCATCTGTAACGCTGGAAGTTGCATCTCGGCGTGTAATCCTGCGTGCGCCGTGGACCAAGTGTGCACCGAGTACGGTACGTGTGCGGTCAAGACAGAACTAACCGAGCATGAGAAAAGCGAACAGCGTGCCCTCAGCATGCGCAAGCGCCTCGCCAATCGGACCAAGCCGCGGTTCACTCTGTACGGTCTTACGTCAGTTGGCGGCCTCGTGCGTGCGAATTTGATGGCGGTCGGCGCAACTGTAGCGATCGGATATCGCCAGAACTTTACCGAAACTTTCGGCCTGCACGTGCGGGCCGGCTTAGCAGCTGGCGGCGTGATGGTGAACGACGAGAGTTCCTCTTCCTCCTCAAGCTCGACTGCCGGGTCCACGAGACAGGACGATACCGTTTTTGGCCATTTCTACGGAGAATTCGTCCCATATTTCGGGCCATTTGGACGCTTCTACTTTGGTCCACTCGTCTGGTACGGCCATTTCGGATTCCAAAAGAATACCCTAAACAGTTATGACGACTACGACCGTCTGCGCAAGACCTACGAAATCAGTGACAGTTGGAAAGGTGGAACGGGCATTGACATGGGGATTCTTCTCCTCGGTCGCGAGCAGCTGGACATCAACTGGCGACTCAAGAGCACTCTCAACGATCAAATTCCGTTCTGGTTTGAGATGGGGGTCGGCTACCATTTCATGTAGTCTAGATATCAGCGTCACGACAAAATGAACGTGCAGCAGAAGTGACGCCGCGATTCCGCAATGGCACTTGTTCGCAGTCGGGAGGTTATTTCCACTGAGGTAGCGCTGGGTTCAGTGCGCTCACACCAAGTCCACCACGACTATTTCCGGAGGGCAATACACGCGCAAGCTGGGTGAGTCCACGCCGATCCCCGACGAAACGAAAAGCTGCGTTCGCTCGATGTGGAAGGTCCCTCGGTCCAAGCGGCGACCGTAGCGCGAGGGTACGACGAGCGAGCCAACCCACGGAATTCGCAGCTGCCCGCCGTGACTGTGGCCTGCAGTTTTGGGGCGATTATTGAGCGACCAGCTGTTCCAGCCGTGCTCGCTGCTGGGGGATCATGTTCCGCAGGTTCTGGACCGCTTGATCGAAGGTAGTGTACTTGGTGGGAGTCGGATCCGATCGAGCCGCCTCACCGATGAACGCCGCGTGCCGGTCGATGGCCGCTATCATAGTGCTCTCGGCAAAGGGCCCGTCCAAGAGCTCCCGAGCTGCGGCACGCCAGGCGCTTAGATCCGTATCCAGCGCCCGAAATACCCGGTCGCAGCCAGGCGCAAAAGCGAGCCCGCCCCAATACTCGTAGGTGAGGCTGCAGTCCGCAGGGACTACCGTCCAATGCGGACAGGTATGGTTGGGGTCGATCCAGAAGGTGGACTCGGCATCCCAGGGAATGAGCGTGAACCGGGTCGGAGATTCCTCGTAGACGAAGTAGTTGTGGTTATTGGTGTTGACTCCGTCGGTCCAGAAGTAGGTAACACTGTCATAGCTCACGACCGCATCGTCTACCGCCATGTAGCGTGCCACGTAGTTCAGATCCATGTAGCGGCCTAGAGTACCGAGCACGCCGCCCTCGTCAGCGGAGACGACTGCCTTCGAGAATGCTTGATAGGCGCTGATGTCGGCGACGTCCTCATTGGTCTGCAGAGCGGCGATGATCTGGTCCATGGAGGCGTGAGTGGGCCACAGTTCCTTGTAGAGATTGGCGTCGGGGTTGTCGGGCCAGCGATCCGCGGTAAAGCGACCGTCCACCACCTCCACCATGCCGAACAGGCCCAGAAGCTCGCCGTTGACTCGGAGCACAGCCCAAGCGGACCGAGGCGTGACGATCCCCATGGCGCGATACAAATCGTAGGCCAGCTTCTCCTTCATGCGACTGTCATCGTAGATGTAGGCATTGAAGCTTAGGCGCTTCATGCCATAGAATCGCTGGCTCTCGACATATTCGTCGAACTTCATTTTCATGCTGAGCCGGGGACAGATCATGTTGCCTTGGTCGTCGAAGCAGTTGTAGAGCGATCCGTACGATCCCTTGAAACGCAGTCCGATGGTGCCAATGTCATTGCCCTCGAAAGAAGCCTGCACCGGAACGTACTGCTCATCGCGCGCATTGGCTTTGAGCGCCGCCCAATCTGCTGGGGGGAGACTTACGTCAAAGGTGGGGACGTGGGGATAGTCGAACAGTTCCCGTGCGTTGGCCTTCGCTAGATCCGAAACCGCCGCATCGTTCGTACTTGTGTTCGTACTTGTGTTCGTGCTTGTGCTTGTGCTTGTGTTCGCGTCCGGTCGCGAGACCTTCGCGTCACCTTCTCCACAGCCAGAGAGTACTGTCATAATGGCAAGGCGGAGAATCCAGGACCAAGCTGCGCAGGTTTTCATGTCATCATTCTAGTAGGTGGTCACCGCTCCGGTGTATTCGGAGAGGCTTTCAAGTTGCGTAAAGAGTCGATTTATTCTACTGCCGCCTGGTCGTATCCGCCAGCATTCAATCTCCGGGGCGCAAGAAGGCAGCTACTACTGCTGGAAGCGGCGGCCGATGAGCGAACAGCCAAAGGGTCCGGGCGGATTGCACGTCTATGTTCCGAGGAAGTCGGGGCGGGGAAACGTTGTCGTGGAACTGGACGAAAGGAGTCACTAGGCGCCGGGCTCGGTATTGACTTCAGATCTCAGCGCGCCTAGCGTGCGAATATGGCGCGCGGGAAGGCCCTGTACTCGATGCGTTCGAAACCCGATCAAGCTGACGGTTCTGGCCTGAGGCAAGGGCCGAGCATGGCCTTGGGCTTAGCGCTGGTGGTTGGCTGCAGCGCGTCGGCTTCGACAATCACCGGGGTCGCACACTCGCCGCGTGGACCCGACTGTGATCTCACGCTGATCTCACCGAGTGATGTGTACCCAGGTGCGAAGCACGCAAACGACTACGAAGTCGTTGGCCTGGTTTGGGTTACTGGCAAGCCAGGCGCTCAGGCGACAGACCCTGAAGTCAAGGAAAAGGTTCGCCCCAAAGCCTGTGGGATGGGCGGTGAGTTCATCGCGCTAATTGGAACGACCCCGCTTTGGGGCCTCGATGCCTCGACGACCCAACGAAGCCAAGCCTCAGTCGAAATGGGGCAGAAGCTCAAGTTCACCGTTTATGCGAAGAGGATGATCACTGCGCCGCAGAAATACTGAGCGGGTTGCCAATCGGCATGTTCGCAACGAAAGTCTGGTTTGCTGGTGACGTGGAATGAAGACGGCAACGTCTGGCTCGTGGGAACAGCATTGCCTAACTGTCTTTGCGATCATCGGGGTCGGCGCAATCCTGGGGCTGTGGAGTTCATTGTGTTTCGCCTCGCCCGCTTGGAACCGCCGTCATTCGTGGGTGCTCCAAGTTCAGGCAATCTTGATTGCCGTACTCATGTACAATTGACCTGACGTGGCCGAATTCCGAGACCACGCCAAGCATCCTGCAGCGGATCGTACAGGCACGGCGTGAGGGTCAAACCGCCTGCGTGACCGTTGGTGATCGCGCCTGTCTCTCGGATGAACCACGACAGCCCGATTGCTTAGACAGGCTCGCCACACCGTTAACGGTTCGCCGAGCATCGCAGCCAGGCGACGCGTTGCGCGCGCTGCGCGTGGCGTGGGGAACCGCCGAATTCGACGTCGTGGAAGTCAAGGACACCCGCACGATTAAGCTCTTTTCCGACGGGGCCCGAACGCTCCCGGAGTTGCGACGCGATCTCGAAAAACGGCGTTGTACGGTCCATTTGACGATGAACGCGGGAATGTTCGAGCCTTCGTACGCGCCGGTGGGGCTGCTTGTCACGAACGGTGAAGTCCTTAGGTCGATCAACGAAGGGGACGGCGAGGGCAACTTCTACATGAAACCGAATGGCGTATTTAGCGTCAGCCACTCGGGCGCGCGGGTCGAGTCGAGTTTCGAAACGCATGGGCGCTACGCGAATCTGCGATCCGGCACTTCAAACGACTTCGACGTGCGCGAAGGCTGGAACGCCACCCAATCTGGCCCTAGCGTGCTGATGGCGGGCCGCGAGCACCCCGCCTTCGACCCGCAATCGAATCACCGGGCGATCCGCAACGCCGTCGGGGTGCGCGAACGAAACGACAACGGGGAGGCAGCTCGCGTGCTTTTCGCCACTTCGAACACTAAAGTGACCTTTCACGAACTCGCCCAACTGTTCAGCGCATTCGACTGCGCCGACGCCCTCTACCTCGACGGCAACGTCTCGCGAATGGATTTTCCACCCTTCGGCAGAACCGTCGACGATCAAAAGCTCGGGCCAATACTCGCCGTCGCCGAATGCCCCGACGAGTAAACTGGCGGCCGACGGCGGCGCCGGGGAGTGGTTTAGCTGATTTTGAAGTTGGCTCCAATGAAGGTTAGTGGCCGACCACCAGCAGCGTGACGCTGTTGGCGGCGATCGACAACCCACTGATCACACCGCCCGAGATCGCCGCGTTCGCGGCGGCCGTGGGCGCAGCACCGTTCACGCTTTGATACACTTTCGCGCTTGCNNGTCGGATTGCTTGCCGAATCCGTCGCAGCGTAGGTGTGAACGCCAGAGTACGAACTTGCAGCGCCCGCCGACACGTTACCAAACTTGCCACCAGCACCGTCATAGTTTCGGAACATCGCAAACGCGTTGTAGGCGTAACTGTGAACGTGGTTGTTGTTGGAATCCTTGGGCGCAAGCGTTGTCCAGTACGAGGCGACTTTAATGCCCATCACGCCAAATGTGCCAAGGTAGTCGGCTTGCTTCGCGGCTGCTGCGGGGTCAGAAGTGTCGTTGGCGACATTGTACTCGCTCACGCAGATGCCAGTGCCCGGATAGGTCGAATTGATCCAGCCGCGGAAATGCGAGACCGTGTTGGTCCACATCTCCTGAGCCGTACCCGGGTAGTGCGTGTCTAAGCAATCGAAGATCCGTTGGTGGTGGGCGGTTTCGTATTGCTTTCCCTTCGCCATCATCGCCATCGCGTAGGAATTGTCTATAGTGTATGGGACAGTCAATGAACCACTCCAAGTCCCCACGCCGCACTCGGTTCGCATCAAGTTGATCATGTCGTCCGGATTCATGACTGACAAGAACAGCACCTGCGCATTCGGATCGGCGTTCTTGATCGCCGCCGCGTAGGCCACTGAGCGATTCATGATGTCGTCGTTGGGCGATACTCCAGCCTCATTGCCCGAAGCAATCTTCACTGAATAGTCCATGCAATTCGTGCCTGGCGGATACAACGATGGGTAGATGTCCTGTCGGAGGCCTTGCCAGTTGTCGGGTTCGTTATCGAGTTGGTAGTATTTGATGCCGCCTCCGGCTGCACTTCCAAAGGTCGAAACGAAATGCGATAGCCAGTTGGCCATGAAGCTCGTATCGAGATTGTTCGACCCCTTGTCGACCAAGATCGATTCCTGCGCGCCGATCGCTTTGCAACAATCGCTCCCCGTAGGAGTAGAGGTAGCCGGGCTATTACAGTAGCTCAAGTTGTGACCGATCGCGGCACTATAAGTGCTGTCCGACGAGGTGGCGACATTGGCGAGCCAACCCGCGATTGGAATCGTCATTAGCGTATTGAGACCCCATCCCTTGTTCGTTTGCACGAACGTGTCAGCATCGTGTCCGCTACCCACGTAGTTCGCGCAATACCAATCTCCGCCCGAATTGTGCATGTCTTTTTGCCAATTGTAGCTCTCTTCGGCGTCACCGCCCCACCGATCGAGCGTGGCTACCTTGTACGAATCATCGCCACTTTCCATGGCAAAAGCGACACCGTAAATATCGGGCGAAATCGGTGTAAGCTGTGAGCTTGCATCGACCGAGATGCCCGTACCGCTCTTTGCCTGACACGTCCCGTTCGTGCCACACATCTGCGAAGGTAGACACCCGCCGCACGTACCGTCGCAGCCGTCAGTCCCGCATGTCTTGTTGGCGCACGATGGGGTGCATGTCGAACCACCCCCACCGGTCGCGCCGCCCGAGCCTGTTGCGCCGCCCGAGCCCTTTGTTCCACCCGAAGCTGCCTGACCACCGGTGGCCGCCGAGCCGCCAGAACCGATTTTGCCTCCGGTGTTCGTCCCGCCGCCGGCGCCGGTTGTCCCGCCTGAATTGGGAGCACCGCCCGTTCTGGTTTGACCTCCGGAACCGCCGCTCCCGGGCGCATTCCCGCCGCTGCTTGAAACCGGGCTTCCGCCTGTGGCGCGTGTTCCACCACTCGGCGCAGCGCCGCCGCTTGAAACCGGGCTTCCGCCTGAGGCGTGTGCTCCGCCGCTCGGCGCAGTGCCGCCGGTGGTTTGCCCGCCTACGGCAGTGTTGCCGCCCAGCGCATGGGCACCCCCCGTCGCTGGATTGCCCGCAGCCGCCGCGCCGCCGGTGCCGGATTCGCCACTTGAGGCACCACCCAACGCACTTTGTCCACCTCCCGTTACTGGGAGTGTGTTGCCGTTCGTCCCACTGCACGCGGATGCCCAAATTGCAGCAAAGCTAATTACCAGTCGTGAAGGTTTCGAAACAAGTTGCATGCTAGCTCCTTGGATTAACTCAATTGCAGGAATGACAGACGGCTCAGACACTCACTTGGTGCCAAAGAAGTCTTGTCCTGGTGCGCTACCAGACGATAACGGGCTGCTGACTATCGACGATCTTGAAACAGTTGGCGTTCGGTTGAGTCCAGCGAATCATATTGTACCAGAATTGGGCGATCTGGTATAGATCCTGCGGCAAGAACCCCTTACATGACGGATCGTTCTGATTGCCTTGGCCAGTCCATTGGCTCGTGTAGGTAATCCATTCGTCGGCATACACGAGCACACGTCCTTTTCCGACGATCTTTCCGACGAGCCAATTGCTGACGCTGGAGGCGTTCGTTGTCTTAGCTGCGACGTGAGCATCTGCAGGTGCGGTGATAGTATGCCCCCCATCCATCCCCACCATGGTGACGCCTGTACTCAGGTTCGCGATGACGGGATCGTCTCGGTTCCATTCGGTAATCTGATATGGATTGCCGCACTGATAAGGGCACTTCGCGATGGCACAGGGGGGCGAGATGTTTTCCTTGTTGTATTGGATCCCTGAAAACTCGAAGAGTGCATTCTTGGCGTTTATCTCGTCGCTATCGGCAGAATAGCCGCTCAAAGATATGACACCGCCACCCTTGTTCTCGATCCAATCTTGAAAGGCCGTCACTTCCGCAGCACTGAATGTCCACCAAGGTCCGTT
>PMCK01000188.1 GCA_003154095.1 Myxococcales bacterium
ATGCTAACCCCACGAAGAACTTCGCGTTCTACACGGCGGCCAACGGTCTCCCGTTCCAGGCTTCGCATTTCCGCAACTACCAGGCTTCTTGCCAACAGAACGACGCCACGCAACAAATCGGGTGTGTCATCGGAGGTCCTGAAAATTGTTCAATAGGCTATGCAGGCCTAGCTGCCACAGGGCAGGCTGGTGCGGATTATATGCGTATTGACGGGATCTTGCCGGTCACGCAGAACGTTCAGGCATTCTCGTACCCAATATCGCGTAAGCTGTATCTGAGCACGTTGAAGGGCTTTGCGAACGTGGGTGACACGAATGGCGAATTGACGTTTGCCAAAGCCGAAGCCGACGCCAATGAGATGGAATACTACATTTCGAACGAGGGTTTCATCGTGCTGCCAGTCAGTCAGAACGGCATAAATCTCCCTGCTGGCTCGACTACCGTCGCGTGGGGCGCCGGCACCGTGGGCAAGCCATACTGCGAAGACTTCAACGAGAAGAATATCTGCGGCAGCGCAACCAACAACCCTGCTTGCGGTACAAATGCGAGTGTAGGTCTTCCAACAGGTTCAACGACCTGTGGAGATGGGAACCTGGGCGTGTTCGAGCGTTGTGATTCGGGTACGTCTAACGGTACTTCCGCGAGTAACTGCAGCTTGACCTGCACTTGCCTCAAAGGCGGCGTTGACGCAAATGGTCTCTGCTGCGTCAATGCAGCTGGTACTGACTGCTGCGCTCACCCGGATGTCTGCACCGCGGGTCAAAATATCTAGTCTCTTCTACCGTCAGAATCGACGCTAAGATTTGCTAGTAAGTTGAACGTGAAGGCGCGCTTCCTGCGAGGCGCGCCTTCGAACTTTTTGAGTGCAGCTTGCAGGCGCTACGGTCGAAGTTCAGGGCCCCCGCGAGGTTCATGCTTCAGTACACCAAGTCTCCCAGGCCATTCGATAAGCGGCCTCCATGCTTCGTGCAAAACGGGGTGCATCCATGAGCGGGGACTGTTCCATTCGCGAACGCAGTTCCGCGCGCAAGACGGCGAGCCGCTCGAGATCACGTGCCAAAGTGAGCGCAATGTCCACGTAGCGATCGGGCGATTCAGCCACGAACTCACGCAAACCCAGGTTACTCGCGATTGATACGCCCATACGACCGACGGCGGTACGACCCGCCAACGTGATCACGGGCACTCCCATCCACAAGGCATCCAGACTCGTGGTTCCCCCGTTGTACGGAAATGGGTCCAAAGCGACATCCACATGGTGATAACCCGCAAGATAGTCCTTGCGCGCTGCACCGCGCGAGATTGATATGCGTTCGCGCAAGACGCCCGCTGCGTCGAATGCGGCATAGACCTGTTCGGAGGGGACGCCCTGCGGAACATACAGCACTAGGCGTGAGCCGCGGACAGCTGCCATTAAGCGCGCCCACAATTCAAGGACTTGCTGGTTGACTTTGGTGAACCTATTGAAAGATCCGAAGGTCACGTAACCGTTGCGGAGTGCCGGGAGCGCGTTGACGGCCGGCAACGATGTGAGCGGATCGTAACACCAAAATGAATCAGGCAACCAAAGACTTTGCTCCGAGTATTGGTCGCTAACGGCCTCCGGGGGATCCAGATAGGGATCCGTGATGCGAAAGTCCATGGCCTTAAGGCCCGTAGTGCCCGGGTATGGAAGCCAACAGATTTGAACTGGGGCGGGCTTTCGCGCGAAGACAGGCAGGTGACTCTGCGTGTGCATCGCAAGGTCAACGAGGATGTCGATGGCGTCGCTTCGAATTAGCCCCGCCATCTCGGCATGGCTCATACGGGCCACATCGCGCCATACGTCGGTGTAGCTGCGATTCTTTTCGGTGATGGCATCCGGCTGCTTTACACAACAATAGCCGTAGACCTCAAACTTCTCGCGGTCGTGATTGGCCAGTAGGGGGATGGTGAAATGTGAATCGACCATATTGCGAAAGCCTGCGGACAAATACCCGACGCGGATCCGCCGGTCACGACTGCGATTGTTTGTTAACTTCTGCTGCTCGCAGACAACGGGCTCTTCGTAACGCCGCTGCCACGTCAGGGTTTCCGAACGGACGGTGGCGTCGTCGCTGCTCGGATCATGCAAAAGCGTGAAGATGAGGCTACTTTGAACCAAGGGCTCTCGGCTCAATATGGCCGCCTGACGAGCGCTCGCGACAGCCTCCTCGATGCGACCGTACCAGGCGAGGTATTCGGCGAGATAAATATGCGAAATGGGGTTTTCAGGATCGAGTTTTGCGGCGTCGCGAAGGGATCCAAGACCTTCCGCGATTCTGCCGGCCTCGCAAAGCGCGTGGCCATTGCCAACGTGGGCCAACACGTTGTGCGGCTCCAACTCGATGGCGCGGGCGTGCTGGATAATCGCTTCGTCATATTTGCCTTCTGCAAACAGTGCATTGCCAAGCGCCACGTGCGCCGCTGCTGATGGCCGTTTGGCTAACGCTCTTCTTGCATATTTTACGGCTTCGTCGTGCTGGCCGTCGTCTGATAGTGCTTCCGCAAGCTGGGCTTTCTCGTCGATGTCCGGCCTGATCGCGACGGCTCGCTGCATCGCAATGAGGCCCTCACGCGTTCGACCGGCTGCGCGCAGGGCCGCCCCCAGGTTGAAATGGGCCGCAGCGAGCTTTGGGTTGAGCAAAGTGGCCCGTTCTAATCTGTTGATGGCGCGATCAAAGTCTTGGAGCCGCCGGTACACTTCGCCGAGATTCGTGTAATAAACTGCGTTGTTTGGCGAAAGGTCGATCGCGCGCTCGAAAAAGGATTCGGCATCAGACAAACGATTGCTCGTGAGGGCAATCGTGCCCAAGAGAAACCAAGCATCGGCATTTCGGGGTGCCTTCGCGACGCATTCAATGAGCTCATATTTCGCCCTTTCGGGCTCACCACGTTTAAGGTGCGTGAGAGCGGATTGTAAACGATCCTCTGTCGATTGAGCCGCCATGGGCAATTATTATTGCAGTTACTCGTCCGAATGGGGGGTTGTTTGGCCTGTCCTTTGCTTCTCAGGCTTTCGGGGTCGACTGTCACAAAAGCGACACAAAAGCGCCACCAAGGAATTTCAGGCTTCGGCATGCGTCTCCGAATGCCAATAAAGGGGTTCTTGGGTCAGAAGCCCCAAACGGGAAAGGCGGATTCGAGCAGTTTGGCTTCGAACGCGACGTTGTCGCAGTCATGGACATTTCCCGAAGGCACCGCCTTGAGGTTCGTAGTTGTATTTAGCTTGCTGGCGTGCATCCTACTGGGCCTCTATTACTTTCCCTACGAGAACGGGACCAGCGTCAGGGCTTGCATTGAGGCCTATTTGCACGGATATACGGCGGTTGCCGGTGCCGTGTTGAGTGTGTTCGACCACTCCGTTCAGGTTCGAGGTCATGACATCATCGGTCGATACTCGCTGCGCATTGTCAGGACTTGCGATGCGATGGACGTCAAAATCCTCTATGTCTCTGCCGTGTTCGCTTGGCCAGCAGCGTGGGAGCGCCGAGTTGCGGCGGCAGTTCTTGGTGTGACGTCGCTATTCGTTGTCAACGTGGCGCGAATCTGTGCACTTTACTACGTTGGAGTTCTTGCTCCAGCATATTTTAAGTTCGCCCATCACGAGTTGCTGCCTGCGTTTGTCTTGGTTGTAGCGGTCGGGGCATTTATAATGTTCACGGCCTCGGCTAACCGGGCCAGCGCAGCAAAAGGTCGCAATGAATTGGCTTAGGCAACGACCGGTATTGGTGTTCCTGTTGAGGTTCACTGTTCTTTTTAGTCTGGCACTCATGCCCATTCCCTGGCTCGCGGACTCCTACACTACGCTATACGGTGCGGGAACGAATTGCCTACTCTCGGCCGTGGATCGCGAAGCAAGCATCGGGGCGCGATTTGAACCTCCCGAAGCCATTCGTGCGCAGGGCTCATGGCTGTTGGTATTGCGCGTCGTTGATCGAGACACGGGTGCCGTGGCGACGCCGCGACTGAATGTGCGCATCTTCTCGTATCTTCCCAACGTCATGTATCTGGCGCTTGCGGTTGCGTCGCAACAAGCCGGTTGGCGCCGATGCGCTAAGGTACTCGGTACCGGATTGCCTACAATGCTGGTCATTACGACAACGTTGTCCTCGCTACCAGTACTGGCCAAGTTTGCCGCCGGAGGGTTGCTTGGTGAAGTGCCTGCCACAGTCGTTGAGACGCTCTACCAAGCGTTTGCTACGCCCATAATGATGTACGCCATTCCCTTGTTGCTCTGGTGGTTGATGATGGGAGTTACGCGACCATCTGCCCCTTCAATGCACGAGGCTCAGTAGACGTCACCCCTTGCGCCGCAATCGTTGCGTACGGATCACTCGTTCAAGGCGTGGTCGGCTGCTACTTCAGCGAGTAGCTCAAAACTCGCCATTTGCCGTCGCCGTCGTGCATGGCCGTTACGATTTCCGCGACTTGCTTCTTCCTCGGAAAATCCGAGAGATATTGAACGATGACGTACTCGCCAACTGCGGCATCGGTGACCGAAGTGGTAAATTGTTTCGATATAAGCCGTCGTGAGCTGCAGGCGCCTAACGGGTCGCGCGTTTTCTTGAGCGTGTCAGTCCAAACTTTTTTCGTGACGCCGCTCTTGAGTGCTGAGGCGGCAGCATCATAACTCTTCTCAACCTGACCCGCATCGAGTAAGGTCAACCAGAAGGAAATGATGTTGGCAACGGTTGCCTCCGTGTCGGCACGTTCT
>PMCK01000161.1:0-3426 GCA_003154095.1 Myxococcales bacterium
GAAATCCCGACGCCGAACATCCGGCGACGCATTGCAGCGATCGCCCAAATGCCGGACCGTACGGTCCTGAAGGTCTACCGTCGCCCGCGTGACGTTCGAGCAACGACTCTGGACAGAGTTGCCGCGGCGGCTCTCCAAATCGGTGTAGTCCCCCCTAAGCGGGAACCCCTGCCATGAGCGTTGAGGGTGCGTTATCGACGCTACTGGAGGCAGCCGCCGAGGCCGGCGCACGTCGAGCCCTTGAGCAGGTACGCCCCGAGGCCTCCCGCTGGATCCCATTGCGCGGGTCGCCATTGGGTTACAGAGCGACATTGAGGCTGATTGGGGCGGGCGAACTGACGACACACGGCGCCGGGAATCGAAAATATCTAGACCGCGAAATGGTCGACGCGTGGTTGTTAGGACATCCGATCTTGAATTCGCCAACAAATGCCGAAGGAACTGACGAAATCGATGCAATCGTCCAAGCCAATCGTGCACGAAAAGCACGGCGAAAGGGGGCGACTAAATGAGCGACTCGCGAGAATTGCAACGACTCGTAACGTTCGAACGCGAGAGGGAGGGCGAACAGCTGCGAATTTCACTCGATGAATTTGTCGATGATCGCGGTGTCGCGCACCATTACATTTCGGTTCGTCTCTGGTACCAGAAAGACGGCAAGTGGCTGCCTACAAAAAAGGGCGTGACCATACGTCAACGTGAAATCATGGACGTTGGCAAGGCTTTGCGCGCCGGCCTCGACGGAATAAATGAGGCGCAATGTGAGCAGCGAGTCAGGCGGGAAGGATGAATACCGAATCCGACGTCATTCGTGCCGGTGAGCGTAATGAGCTCGAAATCAGCACGGTTTTGATTCGCAATTTCTTAGCCATTGCTGACAACGAATTCACTGAGCTGACTGCATTGTGCGATAACCATCCGACGATTGCGCAATGCAATACCATTGAGCAGCACATCGACCTACTACGCAGGGCACACTCGCTGCGCGGATACCAAGGCAGCTACATGTTAGTAAACGGCCCGTTGTGCGCGGACCTGTCGGCACGATATGAGCAGCGGCAATGGCTTCGCGCCGGCAATGGTCGCGCAACCGACAAAGACATCGGCACACGACGCGCGGTATTTGTTGACGTTGATCCGATTCGCCCCAAAGGTATCAGCTCGACTCGGGATGAATTCGAGTCCGCCCGCGAGATAGCGTGGAAAGTACGCGACTGGCTCGCTGAAAGACTGGGCCCGTTTTGCCTTGGTTTCGGCTGTTCTGGCAATGGCTTCTATGTCTTGATCGCAGTCGATCCGGAACCGAACCCATGCGAATCGACCGAACGTATTCAGCGTTTTCTCGCATTGCTGGCCAAGAAATTTGGGACTGACAAAGTCAAGATTGACACGGCCGTGGCCAACCCAGCGCGGCTAATGAGCTGCCCGGGCACAATGAAGTGCAAGGGGCGGAATACGTCAGAGCGCCCACACCGAATGACCTCGTTTAGTTATCGCGTCAATCCGAGCGATGGCGCACCCGAGCGTGTACGCATAGAGGACTTATGAGCCTATCTGATGATCTTGAGGCGGAAGTTGGCCCCCTCAAAGCAAAGTCCGGGCCGAAGAAAAGCGCGGGGAACGGCCATTCCGATAAATCTTGGTTCGACATAGTCAACGCGATTCCAGTCCGTGACGTGCTCGATTGGCTTGGAATCGAATACAACGAAAGCGGCCATGTCAACTGCCCGAAGTGTGGGAACTACGACAGCTCTAGCGCCATTTATGAGAATGCAGTCAAGTGTTTGCATGATACGTGCTCGGGCGACGGCCCTACGAGCGCGCCAGGCCTTCGAAGCAATGTTGACCTAGTAATGCTGGTGCACGGTGTTGAAAAGCTCGAAGCGGTCAAGGAATTAGCCAAGCAGTTTGGAATCGAACTCGCGAGCAATAATGCGAAGCAGAAGGACGACCGCTATCACCAAGGCCCAAAGCAAGACAACGCGGACCAGCAGGCTGAAAAGGGAAACGAACCACCTCCGAAGGAACCTCGAACGGTTGCGGATATTCTCGCCGACTGGAGAGACGAAGGGCACACAGAGCGCGTTGACACGGGCATTCATCCATTCAATGAAATGTGTGGTGGGGGCATGCCGGTACCGCGACGACTACTCTGCACGGGCGCACCAGGTGCTGGCAAAACATACCTTGCAACATGGGTTGCCGAGCAATTCTTGACGCGCCTTGCTGAGTTTGGGTTTCTCTTGGGAATTGTCGCTATTGACGAAGATGACACCGATTTATTGGTTCGCTTCGCTCAAATGCGCGGCTTGACGCCGGAGCAATTGGAAGCACGATCAGAAGATACGCTTGGCCAAATTGCTACCGAGTTTGAAGGGGCGCCGATACGGTTCTACAATCTCGAATGGAGCCTTGACGCTTCCGTTGAAAACCTGGCCGCATGGGGCAAGGAACTGAATCGGCCTTGCGCGCTGTTCGTGGATTCGATTCACACCGCGTGGTCGATTGCCGGAGTCGAGGCCAACACCGCCCGTGAAAGTATCGAAGCAAACTTCAGGGTTCTCAAACGTGCCCACCGCGTTCACCGGATGACAACCGTCGTGACCGGGGAAATGAACCGCCAGGGTTACGGGAGCGAAAAGCAGGCGGCCGACGCAAACCTACTTGCCTCGAACGCTGAAACCCGAGCCGCGGAATTCTGGGCGCAAACTGCACTTGCAGTTCGGACCCCCAAGGACTTGGACGGAATTGTCGAGTGTACGGTCACCAAGAACCGCGGAATCAAGACCAAGAAAGGCAAGTTCTGGCTGAAACTGCTGCACGAAACCCACGATATTCAAGAGGTGGGCGATCCTAACGAAAACCCCGAATTCATCCAAAAGCAGGAGGAAAAGAAGGCCAAAAGCAGGTCCTTCAAGAACCTCAAGGACGCCCGGCAGCTGGGCAAGTTCATGCTGCCACGGCAGGGCATCACCACGAAGAAACTCAGGACGGCAGTCAAACTAGAGCCGACAATGGGATGGGGGACAGAGCGCCTCAACAATGCCCTCGAGATCATCCGAAACGGGGATAGTGACTTCGACCTTCGGGACGAAGTGAAGGGGAACGCGCACGAGTACTACGTAACTCTCAGAGCACAAGGGGACGCCAATGAACCGACTGATTGAAGCCGGACAATTGGACAGACTGAAGGTGACTGAAGGTGACTGCACCTTGACCAGTCAACCCCAGTCAATAGGGGCAAGGGGGTTGACTGTGACTATCCCCTTTAGGGGTAGTCAGTCACCCCTACCCTTTGACACACGGGCCGACACGCTGGCTCTGAAGTCAGAGAATAGTCGGCGCCCCGTGCCGCCCGTCCGCGCCGGTGCTGGCCGAGGTCGTCGCGAGGGGTATCATTCGAACAAGGGGCCGGGTAACAGTTGG
>PMCK01000161.1:3498-8897 GCA_003154095.1 Myxococcales bacterium
GCGGTTCCGCCCTGCCATCGAAAGCAAGTACTCGATTGCTCCGCAGGACTGGCAAACCCGAGGCGGTGCCGGCGTAAGCCACGGCAGGACGTCCACACCACCTGCGCGGGTGCCGATCTCGATTGCTGCCCCACCGGTGCCCTCCAGGCTGCCCAAGGTCCGTGGCGAAACCGTGGGCGCGCAGCTGACGCACATTGCCCGGCTTATCGCGGAGCTCCAGAGGGGTCGCAAGGGTGCCAAGCTTGCCGACGCCCAACGGTCGATCCGGTACGAGAGCCAGCTAATCGAGCTCCGGGCAAAGCTACTCGAAGAGCGTGAACGCGGGCACGAACGCGCGGAGCTACAGGCGGCAAGACTCGCCGAAATCGCGGAGCGCCGCCAACAACGTGCCGCGGCCGCTCGAGAGGTCCGACGTCAAGAGGTCCTGAACTCACAAGAGTTTCGGGACGCGGAGGAGGAGCTTTTGCAGTGCTTCGGACACCTGCCGGGCGCGGCCGAAGCGATCGACAAATTCGAAGCCGAACGAAAGGCACTAAACAGCAATGGCCAGTAAGAAACGACCGCCGGAGTCGCCCGAAGAATCGCGACTCACGGATACCAAAGAGCGACGTCCAAACCTGATACAGCGCGCGAAGATGATCGCACCGGGCAAGAACGGCCTGCGTATCTCGTGGCCATGCCCGATGGATATCAACGATTTCGCTTACTACATCCTTGGCTACAAGCTTTGGAGCAAACAGCGCGAAATGGTCGAGCTCATGTGGAATGAGCTAAACGTTGCAATCGCCACGGGGCAGAAGGTTGGCAAGACTGACGGCGCCGCAATTGTGCTGATCGGGCATGCCTACTTGGTCGATGATTCGCGCGGCATCTTCATTGCTCCGACACAACGGCAGGTGCAGGACGTCACGTGGTACGCGGTCAAGAGGCTTTGGCGTCGATCGGGAATTTGTTACGACTGCCGGCAATCGGGCGTGCGCATTGCGCCTTGCCCACACTCCGCGGTGTTGCCGGGCGAGATTCACGAAACGGCATTTAGCGGATTGGTTACGCCTTGGGGTAACGAGATGTTTGGCTTTTCCGCATCCGAGCCGGACCGGGCCGCGGGGTTCAGCTCGCCGCATTTGCGATGGGTCATTGACGAAGCGTCGGGCATTGGGCGCGCCATGTTCGAGGCCATCCAAGGCAACCGAATGGGCGGCGCACCGATCGGAATGATAACGAACCCCATTTGCACCAGTGGCCCGCTATTCGATGCATTCCACAAGGAAAAGGCCGACTGGAGTTTGATGACCGTGTCGTCCGAGGATTCGCCAAACATTACCGGGGAAGGGCACTTCCCGGGCCTTGCCGATGCAACGACGATCAAATGGTTCGAAAGGGTTTACGGGCGCGATTCGTTGTTCTTTACGAGCCGCGTGCTTGGACAATTCCCGACGAGCATCGAGCTTCAAATCTTCCCCTGGGATCGGGTGCAGGCTGGTGTCGACCGCTGGCCATCGGCGCAAGGGCAAACCGAGGCGCACTTGCAGGTCGGCTACGACCCGGCGAGCGTCAAGGGTACGGGCGACGAGTGTGCAATCGCGGCTGTACGTGAGTATCGATGCGAAGGAATCGAAGGCAAGAAAGGCCTGGGGATGCTCGGGCATGTTGGATTCGTCGGCAACTTCATTGCACAGCACCGTCAAGGTCAAGAGCCCGTTGTACTGGTGATCGACGCGTCAGGTTCCGAAGGCGCCAAGGCCCTCGGGGAGTTGCAAGCATGGGCGGACCTTCCCGAAAATGGTTGGCTGCAAATAATTCCAGTCTACACCGGGGCGTTTCCACTCGAGCACACACCCGAGCGCGAACACTATCATTCGGTTCGCGACGTGCTGTTTGCACATTGTACCGAGTGGCTAACTAACGGCGGCGCAATTCCCATGGACGATCTGCTCGTGGAAGACATGGCAATCCCGTGCTGGCATATCGACGACCGCGGGCAGAAAAGGGCCACGTCAAAAGATGACTTTCGCAAGTGTTACTCGGGCCGCCGCAGTCCCGATCGGCTCGATGCGTTGTGTCTGGCCGTATATCATGGACACGAACTCGCTGGCATTCTTGAGCCGCGCAACGTCAGGCCGATTCCCGCGCCGAGCGAACGCGACCGGATGCGAACAATGCATGCAAATTATTCCCAAGGGTACCGGGCGATGCGGGACCGTCAACGGGGCATTCGATGACCCCGACTGAACGACAGTTGGCAGACTTCACCATTCGACCGCTCGCCGAGCAATTCGAGACCGGTGTTGATTGCCTGCATGCACTTTGCCAGCGTGCGCTTCGATTGCGCGACGAAAACCGACACTTTCGCGAGGGACAATTAACCGACCGGCGCGCGGCTGAGATCAATCACATCTACCAACTAAAGACGACTTTCCTCGAGGCGGCTGCGCTTCGTGGTCGGTGCCAGGTTCGCACGTTCAAGTGGCGCACGCCTACTGACTGGACTTGCGGCAGTTGCGGCAAAACTTGGAAGGGAGGCTCGGGCATGTGCTTCAAGTGTCATCAGGTGGCCACTGGAATCGAGCACCCCAAAGCGCAATGGTGGCTTTACCTCGTGGGCGATCGGCGATTCTTGCAACCGTACGCAAGCCCAGCGGTGCAAAACCTCGCTACCGAATGCGTTCCAATGAACCCCGCGAGTGTGGTCGCGAAGGATACGATCGACCCACCATTTACGATTGAAGCCCAAGGGCAGATACTGGAGCGACTAGCCGCCAAACTCGGCGGGGAAAGTGAGTGCATACGATGAAAGATTTTCAACGGGCAATGTTGGCACTTCAGTGCCGAATTCTTCGAGCCGTCACAAAGAACGCAGAAGAGGAGCCAGACATCCTCGCGGTTCTGGAAAAGCTAAAGGCTGGCGACGATTCGGCTGTCCTGGAATTGCTGGATCTCGAACCCGAGGGCCACCAGGAGGATACAAGTAGTCCTTTAGGCCCTATGGAAGTCGCGACAAATCGGGGAACTAAGATGGAACGAATAGGGCAACAGAGCGCATCAAAGATGCGTGGCATGGCGGAAAATCGAGACCGAAATAAGAAACGTTGAGTGTACACAGATGGGCTCCCCGTGGCTCAACGGGGAGCCGAACCAACGGAATCAACACAATGTTCCAAATGCTTATACAGAAAGTTCGCCGTACGTTTCGAGGTGCCCTCGCTAACATCGATGCGCGTCGGCCAAAGTCGCAACCGGAGCCGCCAGCGCCGACAATTCCAACCGATGCCCAGCTGAAACGCGACCGCGAAGAGTTGAGCAGGTTGGCTCGCGAAGGCCAACGCGAAGGCCGCCGGTCGCACCGTATGCGTCAACAGGGGCAGGCCAACCCCCAACTGGCTCAGCAAATCGATTACTTGGTCGCGAAGCACGGCCCGGAGCACGCTCTCAAAGAGTTGATGGCTATCGGGCAGGGAAAGAAACGGAGGCAACCATGACTCGCGCGGCAGAAATTGAAGCTCATCCCATAATCCACGGCACCCGCATCGTTCGCCGCAATACGTCGCCCGACACCGAGTTGATTCTACGTTCGTGGCGCGCTTGCCCCAATTCGCGCGCTCTCAGCATCGGGGCAAAATGTATCCAGCACCTGGGCACCCCTGAAGCGATTCGTAGTTGCTCCGATCATGATTGCGCATTGTTTCGCTTGCGGCCTTTTCAGCGTGACGTTGAGCCACGAGGAGCCCCACACATTGACCGGCACGATTTCGAAGTGCCCGCTGGGCTCGACCCGAGCGAATCGGAGGACTCGGACTAGCGATGCGCAATCGCCCGCTTTCCCGTGATGCCTCGGGTCGCACGCTATCCGAGGGCCGCCGACTGCTTTGCGCTGCACTCGATGCCGGTGCGACACAAGCCGACATTGCTCGGCGGGTCGAGTGTGGGCGCAGTACGATTTCGATGTTTGCATCGGGGCAGAAGACTCCGCAGTTATGGCGAGAACGCGTTGCATTCGAGCGTGAACTCGGCATCCCTGGGCCGTCGTGGGACGCGCCTCCGAATGTCACACGAGTGAACGTCGGCGGGAGTATCAATTTGGAGTCGCCGCTCGATGCGGCCTAGATTTCCACCTGAAAGGTTTCCACAATGTCAAATTATTTAGGAATGAGTAGAGCTGAAGTTGAGCGAATCCACAGGCAGTATAACTTGCCCGCTGCCTCGGCCTCCACCCGAGCACTGATTAGTCGAACGCTGGAAAACTACCCGCCACGGCCACGCGCTAGTTCGCACAGTTCGGCATCGGCGCACGGTGGCCACGTCGAAGGCCTCGACATTGACGATCAACAGTGGCTTGCAAACGCAATGGCTGCCTCGGAAAAAAAGGCGGATCTCGCCAGTTTGCGCGAGCGCGTTCGCGACGAGCCAAGCCGATCCAAGCGCAACGAGCTTCGCGCCAAGATTCGCAAGTTAGAAGCCGAAATCAAAAGCGACGAAGAACAAGAGGACGAGACCGAGCCACGACCAACGCGCGACCGCGAAAACGACGAAGAGGCGCGGCCGATGCAAAAACGCCAGAAGGCATACGCCGATGCAAATGCAACGTCGCTGGCCCAGCTCAAGCGCGAGGTCCCGAAGCAGTCCCGACGCTCGGCAAATCCGCTCGCAAAAATGCTGGGCCATCTGGGCACCGACCCGGCACGTGCATTTCATGAGAAGTCGAGTGAAGGTGATCTCGAAGCGCTGGCGTCACTGCCGGATTCCGCGTTGGTGGCCGCTGGGCTCAAGCAACGCGATGTATTTTCCCGGGGCAGCTATGGCGTAGGTTTGGGCGCGGGCACACCGGCGCAGGCGCGTGAAGCGCAGCAACAAATCCAGAAGGCCTACGGGGGATTGTTGAAATGAACCGTGTTGAGATTTTGACGTCCGCTCTTGCGGATAGACGCGCGGAACTTGAGCAAGCGCAAGGCAAGCTCGCGGCTTGCGAGCTGCAATTGACAGAGGCTCGCGAGGCTTACGAAAAGAGCAACGGCCATTTCGAAACCTGGCAGCAGTGTCGCGACGCGATGCAGTTTGCTGAACGGCAACTTGACCGCGCTCGCCAGGCGCGAGAGCAATGCCAGCAAAACGTCCAGTGCGCCGAAACCGCATTGAGCAATGCCCAGCGAGAGACGCAAATCACAACGTTGCGCGGCCAGCATGCAGACGTTCAAACCCATGTTCGCGACCTCACTACGCGCGCCGCCGCCCTTTACGCGGAACTCGAGCGCGCGCTTATCGCGTTGGACGCGGAGCAAAGCAACTCGAAGCGTCTCGTTCACGAATTGTCCAAACTTGATCAACGCGAGCCAGAAATCAGCACCGTGTCTGAATTACTCTGCGCACGCGTTCGGCATAACGATGGCTTCGTTGCTGCTGTT
>PMCK01000617.1:0-317 GCA_003154095.1 Myxococcales bacterium
GTCAATCCTCCATTGCGCGAGCAAGAAGACGTTGACGCGTTGCGCCAGGCATTGGCAAACGGTACCATCGACGCAATTGCAACTGACCATGCCCCCCACTCGCCCCTCGAAAAGGATTGCGAGTTTTCCATGGCGTCACCAGGCATGGTCGGTCTCGAACAATGCTTTGGTGCACTCATGCAACTCGTCGACCAAGGGCACTTGCAACTGGATCGTTTGATTGACGCATTGTCTACCCAGCCGGCTCGAATCATCGGGATACACGCACCGTCAATTGCTGAAGACGAGGTCGCGGATCTTGTCCTCATCGATCCCCA
>PMCK01000617.1:380-11980 GCA_003154095.1 Myxococcales bacterium
TGGCACTCGCCGACGGCACCGTGTTCAACGGCTACGCGTACGGCGCGACAGGCACGATTACCGGCGAGGTAGTATTTACCACCGGGATGACGGGTTACCAAGAGGTACTGACCGATCCCTCCTACTGCGGTCAAATCGTCACGATGACAGCACCGCAAATTGGCAATACTGGGATTAATGCCGAAGACGACGAAAGTACTTCGAGTCGTCCTCAGGTGGCAGGGTTCATCATGCGTGATCCCAGCCACTCCACTTCAAATTGGCGCGCGACGGAATCCCTGGACGACTACTTGAAGCGTCATCAAATCGTGGCTATTGGCGGTATTGATACACGCCGACTCACCCGACACATTCGGGATAAAGGAGCTCAAAATGGCTGTATTGGAAGCGAATCCGCCGACATATTGATTGACCGTGCGCGTAAGGCTCCAAACATGGAAGGTCTGGATTTGGCCGCACGCGTGACGCCCCAATCGAAGTATTCATTCACCGAAACTCGAGGGGCGTGGGCCGTACCATTCGATTCCAACCTTCGCCGAGCAGTTCCAGCGCGGGCTTCGGAACACCACGTGGTGGCGATGGACTTCGGAGCCAAACGCAATATCCTGCGATGCCTCGTCGATATGGGTTGTAAGGTAACGGCCGTGCCCGCGACGACGACGGCCAAGGATATCCTTGACTTGTCCCCAGATGGAATTTTCTTGTCGAATGGCCCTGGCGACCCCGCCGCGGTTACTTACGCAATTGCAACAATCCGTGAGCTCCTCGGCAAGAAGCCCATTTTTGGTATCTGCCTCGGGCATCAATTGCTGGGCTTGGCGCTCGGCGGTTCGACATTCAAATTGAAGTTCGGCCATCGTGGACTCAATCAACCCGTTAAGGATTTGGTGACGGGGCGAGTCGAAATAACACTGCAAAATCATGGTTTTGTAGTCGATGTTGAATCGTTGAAGGGGCGAGCCGAAACGACTCACCTGCACCTCAATGATGGCACCAGTGAAGGCCTGGCCGTTCCCGATGCGCAAGCTTTCAGCGTGCAGTATCATCCAGAAGCTGCCGCTGGACCCCACGACGCATTGTATTTGTTCGAGCGCTTTCGCCGAAGTATGACTGGGTAGCGGATGCCCGAACGTACAATTCATTTCGTCAGTCTCGGCTGCCCCAAGAACCGGGTCGATAGCGAGGTCATGCTGGGCGTGGCAATGCGTGCTGGCTACGTGCACGTGAACGAAGCCAACCGTGCCGAAGTCATCGTCATCAACACTTGTGGATTTATCGACTCCGCCAAGAAAGAGAGCGTTGATACGATACTCGAATTGGCGCAACAAAAGCAGAGTGGTAAGTGTTGCAAGCTGATTGTGACGGGGTGTCTGAGCCAGCGCCACCCCGAAGAACTGGCGGATGGGTTCCCCGAGGTCGACTATTTTCTGGGCTCCAGCGATGCGCCAAAACTCGAACGGGTGTTGAAGGGTGATGCACAACGAATCTGGGTAGGCAACCCCGCTGACTGGTTGATGAGTGCGACGGATCCACGAGTAGTCTCGACACGCGGCGCCAGCGCCTACGTGAAACTCGCCGAAGGCTGCAATCGCAAGTGCTCCTTTTGCTCGATCCCCAGCCTGAGAGGCCTGCAGCGATCGCGGTCAATCGAAGATGTAGTGCGTGAAGTGGAGGAGCTATGCGGCAGCGGGGTCCTCGAGATCAATCTGATTTCGCAGGACACTGTTGCCTACGGGCGTGACCGCACGGACGGAGCGACCCTTGTCGGCGTCGTTCGAAGGCTTGCTGAAGTCAAGGGACTGCAGTGGCTGCGACTGCATTATCTTTATCCCGAGACATTGAACGACGAACTCATCGACGTTTTGGGGAATCACGGCAAAGTGCTCCCTTACATAGACATGCCGTTACAGCACGTCGCCGATGGCATACTCAAACGCATGCACCGGGGGCATGGCGGGCGGCGGATTGTCCAAGTGGTCGAACGGCTGAAGCAGAAACTACCGCAGGCTACGCTGCGAACGACCTTCATCGTAGGACACCCCGGCGAGACCGAAGGCGAATTTCACGAGCTGTGTGAATTTCTCAAGTTTGCCCAGTTCAATCACATGGGTGTCTTTCGGTATTCGGACGAACCGGGAACGCCGAGTTATTCTCAGGACGGCAAGGTCCCTCAGAAAACGGCCGAAGCACGAGCTCGCAAACTCATGTCGCTGCAGCGTAGGGTTAGCAAGCAGAAGAATCGGGAGCTCATCGGCAAGAGCCGCTTGGTTCTCGTCGAGGGGCCCAGCGACGAAAGTGAGTGGGTGATGGAAGGCAGGCATTGGGGCCAGGCCCCCGAAATCGACGGCAAAGTTTTCCTGTCAGGATCCGAGGCTTTCCCGGGAACAATGCGCAATGTCACTTTCACGGATTGCCGGGACTACGACTTGGTTGGAACCTTGGACGACGATGAGCAAGTGAACCCCGTAGCCACCAAACCTGCGCCGTCAATCGTGCCGCGACGCAGATTGAATGTGGTGTCGCCCTAGGCCGCTAACGCGCGCCGGCGTCGGCGTAAATCGTTCCGCCATCGGCAAGGTTGGTTGTTCGAACCGGGTTGGGAATAGTGAAATACAACCTATCACTCGATTCGGATTCATATTGGTAAAACAGCACCATGTCATCGCCAACTTGTGCGGGAATCTTGAATTTATAGGCGCCCGTTTGAGTATCAGCTTTCTGCCCGGAGCTGGCGCCGGTAACGAGATTGTCTGAATACACATTAGCACCCCGCAATGCGATCCCGCTGAGAGTTACGTTTCCGCTCGAGTCGGGTCCTTCAATCGTTGGCCTATCCGGTGGCGGTAAGGGCAACGTTGGCGACAGACAACTGACCGCGGCTCCTAGGAGCACTACGAGCCAAAACCGTCTCGAAAATGTCTGGCGATCTGCAATTGTCCGCTCGGAGACAAATTGAAAGAATTGGGTGTGCTTTAGGGACCTAAGCAATGTCACGCCGGTTAGTTTACTTCTTGTGGCGCCGAATTGCACCTGCAGCTGGCCCCTCTCTTGAGGGGGTGGTAGCAGGGCCGGCGCCGCCGAATGCCCTGTGATATCGCTCGTCCTCTCTTGCCACTTCTCGCGTTGGGACTGTATTTCGCGATACGATCACCCGCGGCGCCCCCTCAAGCACGGCGGCAGGCATCTTTGTCCGATGCCACGGTCCAGGCGTTAATAAAGCAGGGGTGGATTGGGAACGCCCGGGAGGTACTTTGGGTCGACAGGCCACGTTCGAGTGCTTGGACCCTGGGGTACCGGCCACGTGCCATATTGCGCGCCCACAGGACCGGTGAGCCCTCGGATGTCCTACTTGTTCGCGCCCAGTTGAGCCCTGAGGGACGTCTGCTGGGAATAACACGAGTCGACAATTTGTCGGATACCGCAGCTGTTGACGAAGCTCAAGTTCACGTCTCCGGAAGCAAAGTAGCTTGGACCGTCAGCGTCGGCGACGAGACAGGCGCCATTCATACAGTCGACTTGGATGGTGTTGAGCTGCATCAGACCGATGATTTGAATTGGCTTGCCCGCATGCAACTGCATCTGACTTGGCTCCAGGAGTGGGGACAATTCGGCGGGATCGCACGAAGAGAATATCGAATCAATCCTCCCGCAAGACAAGTATGCATCACCTTCGAGAGCGGCGATGTTCTCGCAAATATCGACAACGTCGCCTTCCAATTGGATTCCGTTGCATCCAACCTCGACGGCCGGCGCGTGGTTCAACTACCGGAAACAATCGGTCACCCCGGAAATCTGATAACTTGGGCCGTGGATCGGGCAAGAGCTCTGCCCTGGTTCGGTAGCGACCGCATGCAATTGGCCAAAACACTGGCTTTTGACGCAGCGGATCGCTTCGAACGCCTACGCGGACGCATGACCCGAGACAACGGTCTATCCTCTCTGAACGAAGAGCTGGGAAACGTACTCGAAAGTGCGGTCAACAATCGAACTGATCCCGAAAGCGGATGGCCACCGTCCAGCATGACTCCAGTACTAAAGGACATGCTTCCCCACGAAGGACAGTGGATAGAACTGAATCATGATCCGTTCGTTATGACCCATGAAGATATCCCAGTCCCCTTTCTCTTTTCATTCATTCGTACGGATCGCGAACGACCGTACTCAAAGGTCTTTGTCGTACTTTGGGACCCACGGCACATCGAACTGCATACAATGAGCGGGACTCGAGAACCCAAGACCGCCACCGGCGAAACGGGTCCGGGCCAGGTCCCCCGCGAGGATGGGGTCATTTCCGGATTCGTTGGCGCCTTCAATGGCGGATTTCAGGCGACCCATGGCGAATTCGGAATGATGGCAGACCAGGTGGTTTACCTACCCCCCAAGCCCTTCGCAGCCACGGTTGCACGATTGGAGGATGGTTCGACCGCCTTTGGCACCTGGCCTAACGACGATAGCATACCGGAATCAATTACTTCCTTTCGACAGAATCTAACGCCATTGGTCATGGACAACGTCGAGAACCCTTATCACCGAACCTGGTGGGGAGGAGTCCCTCCGGGCTGGGAAGACGCAACGCG
This sequence comes from Myxococcales bacterium, assembly GCA_003154095.1. Taxonomy (GTDB): domain Bacteria; phylum Myxococcota_A; class Polyangia; order Polyangiales; family Polyangiaceae; genus FEN-1139. Next base: position 4,958 of record PMCK01000617.1, read on the forward strand.
GACTGTCCGCACGGGCCTGTGTCTCACGCGCGAAGGGTTCATAGGATATTTCTATGGTTCAGGTATTGACTCGACCCATTTAGCCACCGCCATGCGAGCGGCACGCTGTCAGTATGGACTCCAACTGGACATGAACCCCGGTCACACGGGGTTTGAGTTTTATCGTGTTGGACGTAAGGGCACGTTGCCCGATCTTGGGCGAAAGCTCGACACGCAATGGGAAGCGAAGGGCGAGATTCAAGGAGCAAATGGCTGGGAATTCATGAGTCGCCGCATGATCCGGTTCATGAATTTGATGCACTTTCCACGTTATGTTCGAACCGAGTCTCGGGATTTCTTTTACTTGACCCAGCGGCCTCTGTTGCCCCTCAGTGCACTTAAGACGCCGATCGAGCCACGCGAACCCGCTGAAGGAATTTGGCAAACGAAGGGCCTATCGCAACAAGGCTGGCCACCGGCAATTGCGACAACCCGATATCGGCCCGATCCGTCCCGTCCCAACATGCATGCGACACTCATTGCAATAGATTGTAAGTGGCTTCAATTGGCAAAACGGACCGATACCCAATTGCCGACGATCTTCAGCATCGAACCCAATGAACCCAGCGCAGCCTCGACAGGGCTTTGGTTTGCACAGGGCGCATTGAAATTGCAGACCGACAGTCCCAGTAGCGAGGCGCGCAGACTGGCATCAGGGACCGAAGACCCAAAGAAGATCACCCGAGCGGCGGGAGCCATAGGTCAGCTCAATGGCCAGATCTGGGTGTACGTCGAGTTGTCGGGCAGCACCGACCGTGCGCGTGACGTCACGACATATGAACACATCCTCAACGATGTTGGAGCTCACGAGCGGCTGTATTTCGGCCAACCGATTAGCGTTAAGCTCGATGGTCGCGTGCCGACCTCACCGACATCGACCGGATTCGTGCGGCAACAAGGACCGCACGGAATGCGAATTTTCGAGGATACACCGGTAGTTTCACCAAAAGTGTGGATGCCCTTGCAGGAGAAAAGGCTTCGATACACGAGGCAGCCGAAGGCGGCCCGGCCGCTTGCCGATGGCTCCGCAATGCCCCAGGCGCCACCAGGGTCCGAGACGAAAATATCTGAGCCACCGGAATCGGACCCCCTCAGTGAAAAGGAACCCTGACCCATCGTCTTGGTTTTCCCATAGGAAAGTTTCGCCGGTACGGGCGAAATTGCGTGATCGGCATGGGGCAATTCGGGCATACGCCTTGCCGGCGGGGTGCATGATTCATGGCCCTCCTGACCGCAAAAAGTAGTGATTTGTCCCTCGCCAATTGCAGGACTCGGTTGTAGTGTACGCGGTACGCACGATGCGACTGTCTTTTTGGGTGTTGCCGGTATTGGATGCGCCGGTCCTCGTTGCGAGTCGCTTCGTGGCACTCGGGCTAGGTTGTACGCCGGCTGACAGTTTACTTGTGCCAACATCCGACATTTCAGGAGAATGACCGCATCATGAGTGACAAGGGCGGATCGGATCTCGACGTCTTCGATGATCTTCTCTCGAGGAAGTCTTCTTCTACGGGGCTCGGCCCCGCACCATCGGCATTTGGCGCGGCACCGCCTCCCCCACCGCCGCCCAGTTTGCCCCCAGCCCCGCCGGTGAGCAAAGCCGCTCCACCGCCAATTCGGCAAAAGACTTTGCTCGGGTTGCCACCACCGCCGCTCCCGAAGGACGGAGCGGCAGCATCACCGCCTTTGCCTTCAGGTGCGCCAGGCAATATCGCTGCTGCCGCCCACGCCTCACCCGGAGGAAATTCGCATGCCGCGCCCTCCTTTGGAGGAGCGCCGCCACCACCACCACCACCACTATTTTCGGGAGGCCCGCCCCCGCCGGTTGCTTCAATGCCTGCGGCTCCTCCTCCACTGCCCGCATCCGCTCCACCTGTTCCACATGCGCCCGCTTTCGGTGCGGTAGCTCCACCGCCACCTTCAATGGGCAGTCTCGCTCACGCGATGCAGGCACCCATGCCACCCCAGGCGGCCGTGCCCAGTATGCCCGTGCCTTCATTACCTGGAAAGCCACCTGCTCCACCGTCGTTAGGTCTCACTCCTACCGTTCCCATGGTAACGGCGAGCACGAGCGCCTCGACCGGCTCGATGGATATTGATTGGGACGACGACGACGAAAAGACAGCTATCTTCGACAAGCACGTTGCCGAAGACGCCCTGATGGGTCGTCGAGCACCGGTTCCTGCGGCGGGAGCACCCATGATGCCTCCGCTTCCAAGCGCGCCTGCACCCCACATGCCTTCGGCTCCGGCAATGCCTGCTGCGTTCAGGCCCTCTGCCGCACCGCCCCCCACTCCGCCGGGATTTGGCACCAGCCATCGCCCTTCGGCACCGCCGCCACCGCCACCGCCGGGCTTGTCCCAACCCGCGCCCTACGGCGCTGCTTCTGCGCGGCCAGCGATTCCTGCATCCCCGCCACCTCCCAACCCTTCTTCGTCTCCAATATTGAAACCCGTACCATCGGTGCCTCCGGGGTCGAGGCCCATGCCTCCGCCGCCGTCGGCATCGGCCGTTGCGGCCGTTCGCGCGATGGACGACCGAATGTTTCGGTCGCGCAAGATGAGCCCAGCCGCAATGTTCGCGTTGGCTGTCGGCGCACTCGCAATCGTCGGGATTTGCTTTTTTCTTTTCTTCCCGCGTCAAGGTGGCCTCGTGGTTGCCGTGGCGGGGCCTGGGAAAAAGCAGGTCGATTCCGTTCAGGTGTTCGTGGACGGCGTTAAGAAATGCGACACATCACCGTGCGTCGTGCGTGACCTGTCCACGGGCAATGCGCATATCGTAAAGATAAAAGCACCCGGATATGCCAACCCTGCCGACCAGCCAGTGAGCATCAAGTCCGGTGAAGACATCGTAGTGAACATCGATTTGAGCCCAGCGTCAGGTGGCGGAGGACTCAAAGTCGAATCTGAAGGTTCTGGCCAAAAGCTTTGGGTGGACGGTAAAGAAATCGGAGTATTGCCGCAGGAAATTAAGGACATATCTCCGGGCGAGCATTCGATCAAAGTTGGGGGCAATGATCGTTACGAGACCTACGAAGAAAAAGTGACTGTGCCCGCCGACGCTCAAAAGTTGGTTGGCCCGCTCAAACTAAAAGTTCTTCGAGGGTTAGCCATCATCGAGCCTGGTGCCAATGCGGAGGGCGCCAAGGTTATTCTTGTAAGCGGCTCCGAAAAGCGCGCGTTGACGAAACTACCAACGCGCATCGACATCGTGACGGAAAAGGAATGGAAGCTAGTCGCATCCAAGAAGGGCTACGCCGACTATCAGGCGCCACTGAAGTTCGACGCAGGCATGGCCGAGCGCACATTCAAGATTGACTTGTACAAGCCAGGTCAGTCGCCGAGTGGCGAAGGCTCCGGTTCAGGCACCTCGGTGGAGGACCTAACGACACCTGAAGCAGCTGCGCCCCGGCTCGCATCGGCAGCGGCCGCTGCCCCGCGCAGTTCCAAGAAGCCCGGCTTCCTTTCAGGTATGAGCGACAGCACACCCTCAACACCAACCAAGACTGCCCCGGCAACGCCTACCAAGACTGCCCCAGCAACCCCGACCAAGGCCGCTCCCGCAGCTGGTCAGGGAACACTAAACGTCAACTCGATTCCGGTGTCCAACGTAATTGTCGATGGACGCCCCATGGGCTCAACTCCCAAGATGGGCCTCGCGGTTTCTGCCGGAACTCATACAGTGGTCTTCGTTCACCCCGAGCATGGCCGAAAGGTCGTAACCGTAACTGTAACGGCAGGACAACCGACCACCGCAGCGACACGTTTCCCCTGATACGGACAGCCTTCGTGACCTAGGATTTTGTCGTGAACTCGCGGAAAGTCCTCGTTGCGGCACGTGCAGCGTATGGACGAATCGCGCGGGCGCCAATTCTACTTACGCTTGTCGTTATTCTGTTTTACGCGCCGGTCGTACTACTGGGGCGTGTCTTTTACCTAAAGGACGCGCAGCTCGTCGTGTACCCAACGCGCCTGCTCTTGCGGCAACGACTGCTGGCATTCGATCTACCGCAATGGCTGCCTCAACTCGACATGGGCATGCCATTTCTCGCCAATCCCTCCAATGGAGTGCTCTACCCACTCAATTTGCTCCTGCTGCTGCCCGCTCCCTGGTGCGTCGGCGCATTCATCGTCAGTCACGCCGTGATAGCCGTCGTGGGCGCGTGGTGCTTACTGCGAGCCCTTCGCGTTACTGCTGCGGCAAGTGCAATTGGCGCCATTGCTTTCGCTTTGGGCGGCTACATGGTCAGTCTAACGTGGGTGGCCAACTACATGATGAGCCTAGCGTGGCTACCCTGGGTGGCGCTCATGGCATGGCGCGCGATGCGCAGCAGACGAATCAGTGACGCGGCGCTTACGGGATTGGTCTGGTCTATTCAGATCTTATGCGGGGAACCCCAGGGCGTCGTGTTGACGGGTTGGTTCATTGTTGCGCTGGTGTTGGGCTTTCCGTGCCGAATCAAACAAAAATGGCGACAACTGATGCTCCTCGGTATCAGCGCCTGCATCGCAATTTGTGTGGCATTGCCGCAGATCTTACCGGCACTCGAGCTCATCCCGCGTAGTCGACGAGCGGCTGGGATTCAACTGTCCGAAGCCAGCCATTGGTCCCTGCACCCGCTGCGTTTGCTGGAATTGCTCGTGCCCAACCTGTTTGGCAATCCAATTCATTTTGATGAGTTCCTGGGATTCTTCATGGACAATGAAGATTCCCTGATGAACCGCGATCCTTGGATTGCGTCACCGTACTTGGGCTCAGCCGTGGTCATGTTTGCCGTCATTGGCATCGTCGCCGCTCGAAGAAGGCATCGTTATTGGGTACGCGCGCTCGGCATACTTCTAATACTTTCAATATTGCTCGCAATCGGCCGACACTCTCCAATATTTGCGCTTTACTTCCAGTATCTGCCGGCGGCGCGGTATTTCCGCTACCCCGCCAAGATATTCGGGCTGGCTGCGGCAATACTGCCCCTTATCGCTGCGGCTGGCTTAGACGCTTGGCGCAGCAAGCCATCATCGCGACTGCCAGGTATTCTGGTGCTCATCCTCGGTACCGCTCTGCTGTCAGGGTGGACGCTGGCACCGATTGCCGCTCGCGCCTTGCACCAGCTAAGACCAGATATCACGTCGAACGCAGCCCTGCATACACTGCGCCACGCGTTGAGTCTCGAACTCTGCACGATCGTTCTCGTAGGAATACTCTTGGTGCTGGCTCGCCGCAGGCCGCGTCGCATTTACGCGGCACTCTTATTCGGCGTCATGGCAGTACAAGTCATTTACGCCAATAGAGACGCCTATGCGACAGTCCTGCCGGAGGTTTACTCTGAACCAGAATTGGCGAGGCGAGTCCGATCGCAGACACCCAATGGCGAACCGGTGCGTATGATACATGACGTGGCCGCGCTAGACATCCCTGCAATTGCTTCAGCAGAAGGCCTAGTCCAGGCAAAGGCAATCAGCAACAGCCTGATGAAGGATCTCGGCATCAATTTTGGAATTGACTATGCCGATTCCTACCTTTCATCCGAAGAGGGCCCAAAGTTCGATTTCTGGAGAAATATCGGCCCCTGGCGGCGTCAGATGCTCGACGTGTTCGGCGTGCGCTTTTGGGTACTCCCTCCACGACTCCCGATTGGTAGTGGCAGCGAATTACGCGTTCTAGACGACACTGGACCCATCGGCGCTACCGTCTACGAGAATCCGAACGCCCTGCCCTTTGCGTATGGCGTGTCCACTCTAATAAGCGTCAACAGTCAAGCTGAGGCTCAGCGGGCGCTGCGCGATCCAAGAGTAGCCCGTGGGGCGCTCGCGGTTGTTGACGACCTCTACTCGGAATTACCAGCCGACAAGTCACCAGAACGGATCGGGGCCTGTCATTTGTCTGCACCTCTTGGCAATCGCATCGATTTGGAATGTGATTTGCTAAAGGATGGCTACGTGATCGTCAATGCGAGCCATCACCCTAACTTCAAGGGCCATTTGGATAACGCCCTCGCTCCCATTCTCCGCGCCAACGCATTCGTGATGGCCATGCATGTCCCGAAGGGCAGGCACCGGCTCAACTTGGTATACTCCGAAGAATCATTGGGGCTGGCCTGTGCTGCAAGTCTTTCCTGCTGCATGTTGTGCATACTGCTCGTTTTCCGGGCCAATCGGATGAAGTTGCGCTCAGAACTGGGTCCGATCCACAGATGATCTCCCGCGCGGAATTCAACCCGACGCCGCGCTCGCCTTCGCTCCCGCTGGGTCCCCCGCGTACGATTCGGCTATTGGCGATACTACTGCTCGCGCTCGGAGCCCTGCACGCCGTGGCATACATGGCTCCGTTCGAGGACGCGTACATTACGTATCGCTACGCCGAGCACCTCGCTTCGGGTTTGGGATTCGTGTACAACGCCGGAGAGCGGGTAGAGGGCTGCACGAGCCTTGCCTGGACCACACTTTTGGCAGCGGTAATAAGACTCGGATTGCCTGTGGAGTTGACTTCGCAACTTCTCTCAATCTGTAGCGGTCTTGCTCTCGCGTGGGCAACTCTTCGTTTATCGCGCGTTCTGGTTGCTCGACATGCCTCGGATGGCTGGCAGCTTTTGCCGATCGCCGGAGTCATTGCGAGCGGCACCTGGGCCTACTATGCGGGCAGCGGCATGGAGACTACGACTTTTGCGGCTCTGATAGCGGCCGCCGCGAGGCTCTCCATCGTTGAGAAAAATAGCCGAATTTCCATAGCTGCCGGGCTACTTTTCGGTCTGGCTGCCATGACGAGACCAGAAGCAATCGGGTACATGGCAGCAGTAGCACTCGCCGTTCTCTTGGGTGAGTCTCGGCGCGACGCGTTCAGATTGACCCTGGGATTCATGTCCCTTTACATACTTTTCTTCGCTGCGCGCTATTGGTACTTTGGCTATCCATTGCCCAATACATACTACGCAAAAGCGTCGCCATCACTGACCCTGTTCGAAGCGGGTATCGTCCACGCCGAGGCCTTTCT
>PMCK01000417.1 GCA_003154095.1 Myxococcales bacterium
TGCAGCTTGAGGTACGTCCCACCGCTGAATGGCGGGAACCAACCGGACGGACCCAAGCCCCGAATTTGTCGGAAATGTGAGGGTAATCTGGCTCAGCTTGACCCAATCACCCGATATGACTTGAACTGAAAACTGTGCCGCATCGGCGCCGAGCTGAAACGAGAAGTCTCGATCGAACTCGGGCTGTAAAACATGATAGGTTGCGTTGGCGCAGGCATTACTGCAAGGCGGTTCATCAGCAGGAAAGTTGGCGACGGAAAAGTCTTGTTCGAGAATCGGGCTCGTAGGACTATTGGTGTAGGCTACGAGTCGTGTCGAGGACCACGTGTTCGCTGCGCTGCCATCGGCGTAAGATGCTTGTGCGATGGTCAAAGTGATGGTTGTTCCAGCCGGAAAGCTGCCTTGGAATGTCAACGGCGAACAGAAGCCTTCGGATGTCAACTGGCAATAGTCTTTGCCGGGTCCGGAACCACTGACATCACTATGAAGCGGCCCAAACAAGTATTGTGAAGCCATAAAGGGTGGCCACTGCGGCTGAGGCCAATTAGTCGAGCCATCCACCCAGGGAGCTTTGTAGTGCGTGACTTGAATCGGGTCGTAGTCGTGAACGGCTTGAATGATCGAAGTGTCGTTCAAGGTCTTCAGGGGGATGCGCCCGAAGTTCAGGCCATCCAGTAAAATAGGTCGATTTGGGGACACTTCTCGAATGGCTTTGATGGCCTGCCGCATGACGCCTAGATACACAGATTCGTCAAACGTGGTGACGCCACTATTGGATTGTGGACCCGGAGGCTCATTGACCAAATTGAAACTGAGATTATCCGCGGGCACATTGGCATACCTGCGGGCGAACATTTGCCAATGAGTTGCAAATGCTTGCTGCGCGGCGGCGTCTTTCCACAGACTCAAACCGCTGGGGTCGATGTTCGTGGCGACGCTGTACCCGGGTGCTTCGTAAAGATTCAAACAAACATGGATTGCATATTGGCACCCGTACGCGACTGCCTGATCGATCTTGCTCAATCCAGCGGCGCTATAGCGTAGCCAATCACCCTCTTCGGTGTAATTCAGATAGTCGATGGGCAGGCGCGCCCAATTGAAACCAAGGTCGTGGAGTAACGAGAAGTCGCTTTCAGCGTAGCCATTTACCTGCCCATAGGCCACCATAGTAAGGCCCGTCAGATTGACACCCCGATAGGGTTTGCTCACTGATGCTGGATCATTGCAGAGATCTTGAGTCTCCGATGCCGCATCGAGTTCAATCGGGGGTACTTTGGTATTCGTCGGTTGGTTGTCAGGTGATTTCTTGAAGCGATCGCTGCCTGTGCCCGTTCCTGTGGAACAACTGGCGATCAGCGAAATTCCGGCAACCAATGTGGCCACTTCTGCGTGCGCGCGCCTCGGTGGCTTGATTAGTTGAGCCATAAAAGCTGGAGCTTGAGGCTATCACGCTCTTTGATGCGGAGCACGTTCCCCAACACAGCTAGAGTTCAGCCTGGTCCCGATGGTGAAGAACTCAACCTTCTGCAAAGAGCCTGCCACGCGGTGGGCTCTAAAATGCAGCGCAAATAGATCGAGGCCCCAAACGAGGAGACCGGCGGGCGGTCACGGACTCGTGTGGGGCTTCGATGGAGGCCAAGTTGTTGGGAGGGAGTGGGTTCGGGGTGGCCTCCTATGTTTCAATATCGGCTTACCTATCTTACTCTGGCAATTTCTTGCTATTTTCCTAATCTCCTACTGGTTTCAATTGGCTTATCCAAAAGTGGAGCGATGCTTTGTCGAGGGGCGGGTGTCGGATTGCCTGGTTTCGTACCTCCGTCATCGTTGTTTGATTTCCAGTTGCCTATTCAACGACGGACGCCCGAACTTATTCCTCCGGAGGAGCAAGGAGGCATGATTTGTGGACGCGGCGTATGACACTCCGGTAGCCGCGCAGGTACGCAGATCGACGAGGGAACCCGACCGCGAGAATCCCGCGAGAATTTCGGGGGGATATGTGCTAGGAAGCCCGAGCATGCGACAGCGCAAAGCGCCCTCAGCGACAACCATCAGCCGCCGACGAAGGTCTCTCCCCGTCGACTTGGCCAGTTTCGGGGCGAGGCCAACCAGCCGTGCCGGGGAATTCTTGGGTGACCGCTATCGAATCGAGGGCCTGCTTGGCACCGGGGGCACCTCTAACGTGTACCTTGCTCTCGACACACAAATCGGCAACAGCGTCGTTGTCAAGCAACTGAACCGTGAGGGCGCCGACAACGAGGGGATTCGTGAGAGGTTCCTCGAGGAAGCCGAGGCCCTGTCGAACTTTCAGCATCCGCGGATCCTGCACGTGCTCGATTTCGCCGAGCCCAGTGACGGCCCTCCTTACCTCGTCACTGAAGCCCTCATTGGTGAGACGCTGGCCAGTTTGCTTGGCCGTCAGCCTCTCCTTCCAATGAGTCTGACCCTGATGATAGCGCGACAGACCGCTGAAGGACTCAATGCAGTGCATGCGAGAGGCCTGGTTCACCGTGACATCAAACCAGGTAATCTCTTTCTGCTGGGTCAGCGCGGTGCACCGTTTGGTCTCAAGATCATCGATTTCGGCATGGCAAAGCTATCGGACTCGAATGACGCGAGCGCGGCGCAAACGGTACTCGGAACGATTGAATACATGGCACCCGAACAGACAATGGCCGATCCCGTCGACGGGCGTACGGACATCTATAGCTTTGGGATCATGCTATTTCGGTTACTTGCGGGTCGGTTGCCCTTTCAAGCATCCGAAGGATTCGATCTTCTCGGTCACCAACAGTTCTCCCCCGTGCCATTACCATCCTGGTTCCATAGCTCGACCGAGCCGCACCTGGATGCCATTGTCACGCGTGCCACGCGCAAGCATCCCGACAATCGTTATCCCAACATGCGCGCCATGATGCTTGATCTCGACGTCGCATTCGGGCTCTGCGAAGGTGAGCCCGCCCATGCGGGTCTTGTCGTCGATCCGGACGTTTACGAGCCGCAGAACCAAAAAGGGCGCGAAGTCGCGGAACTGCTTGCCAAGCGCTGGGCGACGCTCGCTCCCATCGGCAACGAGCGATCCGAACGTGATGCGGCCAGTTTGCTGCCGCGCCTGAAGACTCTTGCGCCCGACGTTGCAGATTCCGCCGACTTCGAGCCTCTGTCCGATGACGCACTCGAGATTTGCGAAGGCTGAGACTGTCCTAAGTGCATCGCCGGGCGAAATCCTCGCCCACGCGAATTTGTCGAGTCGGCCTGGTTCGGCTGAGCTTTGCGTGAAAGGCCATTCACATTGACGTCATTCGGCGGGAAATCGCGGACAACTTGACTTCCCCGCAATACAATCCATTTTGATGGTGTAAAGGTGAGCCATGAAATCGACGCTGCTGGCCGTCTCACTCGTCCTAATGTGCTCAAGCGCCGGGCGATCCTCACTAGCCACTGAGACTTCGCCGCGCGCCACAGCCCCCAATCCTAACTCGAGCGCCTCGGATTCGACCGGGGATGACTGGTTAGTTGGTAATTCGGCAAAGCCGCCCGAGAAGGAGGTTCAGCCCGCGGCAAAACCAAGGCCGGCGCAGCTGGCCGCTTCGCCCGCGAGACCTGTCGAAAAACAACCGGCCACCACTTCTGCGACTACTCGCGCAACTGATGGCCAGTGGGTGTTTACGCAACAGTACGGCTGGGTCTGGATACCGTATGACCGCGCTTACACATACATAGGTCCCGAAGACTATCCATATTCATATATTTACTACCCCACCGTCGGCTGGTGTTGGCTTTATTCTCCATGGATCTACGGATGGGGCCCAGGGCCTTATTGGGGAACCTATGGTCGCGTTCATTTTGCTTGGTATGCGCGGCCCTGGTTTTCTCGACCCATATATCGCGGCGGCTATTGGGGCGGATACCGCGGCGGCGGATATTGGGGTGGAGGATACCGCGGTTACCGTGGTGGCGGCTTCAGAGGCGGTGGTGGCGGTTTCAGAGGCGGCGGTCGCGGTCACCGATAGTGTTGGGAGTTGAATGTTGGAAGTCCGAAGCTCGAATTGAGCGCTGACTATGATGAAAACGTCGGACATAGCAAGAACGGCTCGCTGGATAATCGCAAGCGTCTCTTTGACAACATCCGCCTGGTCGCAAGACGAGCCGGATACGCAGGAGCTGACGCAGCCGACCTCGCCGCCGCCTACGTACATGCCACCGTTGCCCGCTGACGGACCACCGGCATTTTCGAAAGACACTCTCTACCCCGAACAATCAAGTGCGGATGTGCACTTCGACCCCGACGATCCCAATGTCCGCCTGATGACATTGAGTGGTGTGATGCCCGTTCAACGTGTAGCATTCGTGCGTCGTGGGTGGTGGCGTCCGCGAAGCTATTTCTACGGTGTCGGAGCCGAACCTGTGTACGCCTCGCTGTGCGAGGGGCCCTGCGATCTGCGACTAATGCGGGGACCCTACAATTTGGCTCTTTCCAAGGCTGATGGCTCCCTGATACCCGTCGAAGGCCCGCAGGTCATCGCAGGGCCATCGACGCTGCATGCTCATTACGCGGACCGAAGTGGCCTAAGAACGGCCGGTGCCCTCGTCGGCATTGTCGGAACCATTGGCGGAATAGTCATGATGTTCGAATCGGTTCACGATAAGGAAACGTGCGACGCCTTTGGCTATTGTCAGACGCAAACGGACGTAAGCGGTGCGCTGCTTGCAGGCGGCATCGGCGTATTCATTGGCTCCGCCGTAGTCGGTTCCATTCTCGTCTTTCAACGCGATGAAGCTCAAATCACGATTACGCCACTGAGATTGCCGAATGTTGTCAGGACAGGCGAGAAGATGTCTAACTCGGGAGTCGGAAATTCGCCGCTGCAAGGTGCAGGTATGACGATTTCATTTTGAAACTTCACACGTCACTCGGATGCGAAACCTATTGGACTATAATTTCGCTAAACCCGGGATTATACCCGGAGCTAGTTTCGATGACTACTCGGAGCCAAGTGAGCTGCTTTTTTGTGCTGAACGGATGCTCGTCCGCGTCATGGCCCAGATCTTCGAGCGGGCCAAATTCGACCTTATCAGATCCGTCCGAAAACTCGAGGTGGCCGCTGATGACTTGCTCGGAGCAGGCTCGATCGTAGAGCGTGACGGAAGATACCTCGGTCAAGTTAGGCCAACTGAACTCGACCCAACCCGTGGGCAGATGCGGTGTTGCCCACTCACCCTCATTGCAGTTTCTTTCTTGGTTACCATCGATGACGTTATAGCACGACCCCGATTCGTAGCTGCCGCTACAGGTGACTATCGCCAAGTTCCCCGGGTTACGGGGTGCATCGCTTGCAACTGTTGGCTTTGGCAATGCATCATCGGGGTGCAACAAATACCGCCACCAATCTGCGAGCTTTGCATCTCCGTCAACTCCCTTTGCCGAGGGTAAATGTCGGAACCAATATCGATCGAACCCAATGCCCGAGCAGCCCCAGGCTTCGCAATTCGTCGGTTTGAGCGGTGCAGTTACCCCGCTGGAGATGGGGTCGGCATAGAAGTTGTCGCAGTAGGAATCGACGAAGGCCGTATTGTCATACTCTCCGGACTGCGAAGCATTGGGCGGGTAGCCGTGCCCACCACAGCCGCTAACTACGTCAGTCGACGACATCAGTTGGACGTGCGCATACCGGTTCCAGGTAGTGCCGAGGCTATTAGGGTTCCAACCTTGAAAGATTGGGCTCAAGATATATTCGGCTCTAGTGTGAAAGTCACTTAGGAATGCGTCGAGCCCGCTATCATAGCTGAAGCCAAGGACGTTGATGGCTCGCCTACAACTGGTTCCGACCGTGGGCATGGGACCTGACGAAGCCACTGGCCCTATGCGTCGCAATGATGGGAATCCAAAATGAGGCCCACCCAGCAACCAGACTTCATCGATGGTCCCCGCGTTGACGAGTTCGCAAATGTTCTGAGAGTTTAGGAGCTGTTGAAAATCGGCGTCGGTCGGCACGTAACACGGACCGCTATCCGCGAGGCATTGCGCATAGGACGCCTCGGAGTACACAAAATCGTTCGCCTTGGGCGGAAAGGTGTCTACCGTCACCGGTTGTAGGTTTTCGCCAAGCTCGTACCGGACGCGCCCATTGGTCACAGTTTCGATGGTGCGCCAGTACTGATTAGCCAGCCCCAGAGGGTCTTGCCAATGGTTAACTTTGGACAATCGTTCGGGGGTTCCGGCATCAGAGGTTACGAGCGGATCGAATATCACGATGGCCACCCGCTGTGTTATCTCCGGCGTTTGGCAACCGTTGACTGATCCGGTGAAGTCTTCGTCTACGCTTTGGGTCAAGTTGAGAAAATCTGCTTGCTCGCTGCAGAAGAGCAGATCGGAGCGGCTCGGCTTCAAGTTGTAGGTGTCCGGGCAGATCCGGCTGAACGAGTATTGGCCTTTTTCATCCGTCAGCGTGGTCGTGTTGAAGTTGTATTGGCCAGACAATGACATCTGAACGCCTTGCAACGGTTGACCCGTGGGCGACACGACGCGGCCCCGAATTTCCAGTGAGTTCGGACAAGATCCACCCGTGCCCGAAGCCGACGTGCCGCCTGTAACCGGACTCGATGTACCACCGGTACCCCAAGCCGACGTGCCGCCAGTGCTCGGATTCGACGTGCCACCGGTGTCCCGAGTCGAAGTGCCACCCGTTGCCGCGCCGCCTGCAGGTGATCCGAGGCCTCCACTTGCACTACTCGTTTGCCCACCGGTTGAAAACCGAACATTCGTTTGTGCGCCTCCGATAGCGGAATATACAACGCTCCTTTGCCCGCCGCTGGAACCAGGCTCATCCGTTCGCCCCACCTGGACGGGAGCGCAACCGATGAGTAACATGAACCAGAGCGCTGGATGGCGTAGCCCGTTCCGTTTGAACCCGGGTCTTTGTGTCATTGGATATTTCATTCTATGGGGTTGGGCTAGTATTCGAATCCTTTGCATCAATGTCGTTCGCACAACGTTTTTCGCCAGCGAGCGGCCGTGATGGGGGTACACCCAGTGAACGTGCTAGGGCGAATGCTGCGTTGGCTCCCGAGCAATCGCCTCGACTCGACAAGAGCTCGCCGCGTAGTGCGTAAAGGTCGCCGCCACGCTCTTTGCCGATGGGACCGGAAAGCGCCTTTTCGATAGCGTCGAGGGCATCTTCAGTGCGCCCCAACCGAGTCAGCAATTCGATTCGGGTTAGGCCTGCCTCCGTCGACAAGACTCCATGAGGGAAGCGTCTTGCATGCTCGTCAAGCGTGGTAAGTGCCGCAGCTCGACGGCCCAGTGCCCGCGATTCGAGGCGGGCCTTCTCGTAGAGAGCTAGTTCGGCGGCCATGCTGTCTCCCTGGGCGATGCGGCTGTAACAGTCAGCGGCTTCCTCGAGATGTCCCTTGCGTGCCATCTCCGAACAACCCGCCGCGTTCTTGGTTGCTTCATCGCCCGGGGCCGGCGTGTCCGTACCTTCGACCTCGCTATTGTCAGGCAATGGGTTGCCCGGCTTGTCGTCGACTTTGCTAGCCCCCAAGCGACGGGACTTCAGTGCCAGCCCCGCCAACGAGCGGGTCGCGGCGATGGCTTGCGATGGCTCAGGCGCGCTCGGTCTGATGGGCAGTAGTGTCTCGGGGTTTGCTGAAAGACGCTGGGAGCCCTGGTCGTGATTCGCCCACCAAACCAGCGCCATTGCGCAAGCCCCAACCACTGCCAGAACAGTGCCGACAGGCATTGCAAGCCGTCGCGAGGTGCGCTCACGCTTCTGCAGCAAACGATACCAAGCACTAGATTCGCCCGGAAACCTCGCGTGCTCCTCCAAACCTTCGCGCAACAGTTGCCCAATTGCGTCGGTGTTTTCGACAAGTCGAGTGGAGAAGTGCAGCGGGTGCTTCGTCATTGCGTTCGCCCGCCCTGCGCCTCGATGGCTTCGATGAATCGCTTGCGTGCTTCATGCAAGCGACGAAACACCGTCGCTTCAGGGCACTCGAGAACCTCAGCAATCTCTTTGCCCGAAATGCCTTCGAGCTCGAAGAGCACGAAGACGACGCGTTGACAATCCTTCAATTGCTCTAGTGCAGCAGCAATCTGTCTCGACGCGTGCCCCTCCTCGAACGGGTCACTGCCTGCGTCGGTTGCCGAATGCGCCATGATTGCGCCTAAGAGGGTCGCCACTCGAGCGCGCCGCCGCGCGACGCGAGCATGACTGATACACACCCGATAAAGCCACGTGCGAAAGTCTGCCTCCTGGCGGAATCGGGGAAGATAGCGAAAGACATCGAGGAAAACATCCTGGCAACAGTCTTCGAGTTGTGTTGCGCATACGCCCAAACGACGCAGCACCGACATAGCGTTCGGGTAGTACTGCCGATGCAGACTACGCCAGGCCGCAGGCTCCCCTGCGACGCAGCGCTCCACGAGGAGACCGGCCAGCTCAACGGTCGCGTCTTGTGATACACTCTCCAATCGGTCCACCGAGGTTAGAGTATTCGCATGGGCCCGATCTTCGCGGCTCGATTCAAAGCGTTGTCCGAATTCCGAAATCGAGACCGAATACTAAGTTCGGCAGAGTAAAGGCGGACCGGTGGTCAACCTCGAAAGGACGACTAAGCACGCGTAATAACAGCGAAGAAGACAGTTCAACGAATGGAAACACGATAGACCGAGCGAACCGCGGTTCGGCACCAAGGCGCAGTCCGAGCCCGGGCACGATGCGGCTTCTTGAACCGTCCTCCAGCAAACCTTCAGTGCGAACGTGCTCGTATAGACCTAGCAATTCGGCGCCGAGATAGAGTCGCAGCGGTGCGCTCGGCGCCAATTGACGCTTGGTCTGAAGCGCCAGCGGGATTCGACGTGATTCGCCCCATCCAGTAGAAATAGGCGCTGCATGGGCGGAAAGGTCGTAGCCGCCCAGTAGCCCAAGCTCCCAAAGTTCATTCATTCGCAGGGCAACGCCGGCACTGGGCGCCACCCACGCGGTAGAAACCCAAAGGCTGGCATCCAAAGTAAAATGCGGCTTCTGCCTTTGACCGGATTCGGCAGTGCCTGTCTGAACGCTACTCCGAGCCGGCCGCGCGGTGTCGACCGGGGCGTTTGGTGGCCCTGCGGCTGCATCAACAGCGCGTTGGGGCGCAGAATGTTTGTCTTTCGATGCATCCGCACCCTGCGTCAGTACTTCGTCATTGGCTTCCGGACGCAGAAAATACCGCTCGAGCACGAGCGCGATCACCTGGGCCAACGTGGAGCAGGTGCCGTCTTTCGCCGCAAATTCACGCTCCAGGCGAACGCGGCCCGCGGGATCATGCAGCTTCAACGTCACAACGTCCCCTCGTTCGCGATGCACAAGAACGTACGTGGCTCGCCACGTCCCTTCGAATTCGATGGTTCCCAATCGCGATCCGACGACACTGCGCGTCTGTTCGATTGGAGGACACAATGCGTCGGGGCTTGGTGTGTCAACCGTGAGCCCCCCGGCACTGAGCGCCAGAAAGGAAAGCGTAGACCAGACAGCCAATTTCGAGCGCGAGCATAGTCCAGACGGCCCGTTTTCAAGCAGAAGAATCCGACAATTGCTGGGTGAACCAACGTCGATGCGCGTGCTGGTGGGCCCGCCGCGCGTGCTTCTTCCCGCCTTTCCGTGCCGTCACGACAAAAAAAGACGCGGAATCGACACGCAAAGGGTTACCGCTTTTGGGGCGCTGGTCTTCTGGCCGTAGCCCCGTGCGGCCGGCGTCACGCGAGCCGCGAACGCGGCGGAGAAAAGCATTCAGAGAAGTGCGTACCAATCCGGCGCGCTCAGGCAGCGGTCCGTATAGTCGAAGGTGCCGTGATCGCGGATTTCGCGTGCCGCATCGACCATGCTGGTCATGGCGGCGCGGAACAGCGAGCTACCGAGGCTGATTCGCTTGACCCCCGCCGCAGCCAGCTCCGCTAAAGTGAACGATTTTCCCTTGATGCCCGCCATGAAGTTCACTGGGCGCGTGACGGCTGCGCAAACCTCGCGCACAGCGTCGAGACTGGGCAGACCAGGAGCGAACAGTACGTCCGCACCGGCTTTCTCGTAGGCTACGAGGCGTTTGATCGTGTCATCGAGGCTCGGGTTAGGACGGATGAAGTTTTCAGCACGCGCCGTCAACGTGAACGGGAACGGCAACGACCTGGCCACTTCCACGGCAACCGCCACGCGTTCCGTTGCAAGACCGAGTTCGAAAACGGATTGCTGTGAACCGGTCTTACTATCCTCGATCGAACAACCCACAAGGCCGGCTTCGGCGGCGAGCTGAATCGTTTCCGCCACGCCGGACAAATCACCGCAGAAATGGTCGCCAAGATCGCCTGACACCGGAAGATCCGTCGCAGCCACGATAGCCCTGATGCAGGCCAGAGTCTCCGATCGCGCGAGCTCACCATCGCGTCGTCCGCAAACGCTGGCAGACGCGGAGCTCGACGTTGCCAAAGCCTGGAACCCGAGACTACCGAGGACACGCGCAGACCCCGCATCCCACGGATTGGGGATCACGAAGACCCCTGGGCCCACGTGTAGCGAACGGAACCGAGCCGCTTTCTCTTCCTGGCTTGCCATATAAAAGCACCTTTCCCGGGTTCGCTGCCAACCTAGCATAACCAAGCCGTCATGCCGCCGCGGCCTCGATTGCGCATGTTCCGGCGACCCACAACACTCACCCGATACTTTGCCACGCCAATCGCGCGGATTACGCGCAGTGCTCAAGACAATCTGCGGAGTCAAATGGGCTCGGGCAGATTGTCTTTTTTGTTTTGACGGCGCGGAAAGGCTTGCCGTTCTTGTGGCTACGCGCACCAATGCCTTGCGTCGTAGGGCGATTTTTGGGAAAGTTCCGTCGCCGAATTCTCGGGTGTCGGGAAGATTGGACGCATTCCAGGCGAGATCCGCGCTTAACCGAGTGAAGGGTAAAATCATGAAGATGTTGCGCTATCGAGCTGCATTGCTGGCCACCCTCGCGATGCTTATGCAACCGGGCTGCGGTGGACGAGGAGAACTCCAGGATCGCGACCAGAGCGTGGCCGGAACCGCTGGCTTCAATTGCCAGCCGGGCGACACCCGCGAATGCGTGGGTCCCGCCGCGTGTCGTGGCGGTCAACAATGCCGCGCGGACGGACTCTGGGGTACCTGCGATTGTGGAACTCAAGGTGGCACTTCTTCGATTGAAGCATCGGGGGGCAATGGAACTGGCGGACAAGGGAATGGGGGGCTGACGTCGACCGGCGGCATGTATCCGACAGGGGGTTGGGTCGGAGTCGGCGGCACCAGCTCGCATCCGACAGGGGGCTGGGGCGGAGTTGGCGGCACCAGCTCGCATCCGACGGGGGGTTGGATCGGAGTCGGCGGCACCAGCTCGCATCCGACAGGGGGTTGGGGCGGAGTTGGCGGCACCAGTTCGCGTCCAACAGGCGGAACGGGTCCCGGCGGCGCAACCTACGCGGGCGGTACAACCGCAGGCGGCGCAGGCGGTACCGGTGGCACGGCTAGCGGCGGCGTTGCTACCGGCGGCGTCAGACCTACCGGTGGCGCCCCAACCGGTGGCGTCGCAACCGGCGGCACTACGAGCCGCCCGAACCGTCCTCCCCAAATCACAGGGCTGGGCTTTTATCCCAATCCAGTCACCACCAATGACACGCTTACCATCTACACCGAGGCGAGCGATCCGGACTACGACACGATCACTTACACCTACGCGTGGACGTGCAACGGCAAAGCGGT
>PMCK01000524.1 GCA_003154095.1 Myxococcales bacterium
GAGGACAACGTCAACGCGATGAGTAGCTCGCAACATCGACGGGACAAGACATTACCCCGGTTGGGGGAACAATTCGATTCGAGTCTGGAATATTCGAACATGATGACACCACCAATCCTGAGCGTTCACACTGGGACGAGTCCCTTTATTTCCTAGGAGCGCTAGTCACGTCCGAGGATTCAGTCTCCGGCGTACGCTTTTTTAGCCGCAAAACCTTCATGACGAATGGCGTAAGCACGAGCGTTGCCGCAATCCGGAGCGGCTGCGTGAGCTTCGTCGCCAAATACGCGGCACCCCATGTGCTCGCTGTGCCGGCATGGCTCTTGGCATGAAAGCCAAAGGAAATTGCCACCACAAAGCCCACGAGCACGACAGCGAATATGCCGAAGTACACCCAGACGGCGAGGCTTCCGTATTCAACCATGAGCGCCTTGAGGCGTTCAGACATCGGAACCTTGGTCGAAGTTGTGCGTTCGGTTGGGGGCATCGCACCGAGTCGTACCAGCTGCGCGGGCAAGTCCCAACCTTCCCAGCATGCTTACACCGTTGTTAGCGCAAATCCCCCTATTTTTGCGGCATGGTACCCGGTGTGGTCATTTACTTATTCCGGCATGACGGCACGGAAACGCGGGGCCAGTCGGCGTGGGGAGCCCGCAACTCCGTGCGTTCGACGGGCCCACCGCCTTTTCCGTGACGTCACAAACATCAATTAATAATGACGTTGCATTGTTCGAGACACAGGCCCGCGCAGCAAACGAAGGATGAGCAACAGGCAGTGAGACCCGCGCCGCAAGCGGCCGAGGCGTCGCCGCAAGTTCCACCGTCAGGGGTCCCTGTAGATTGGACTTTCTCGACCCATTGGGCGGTGTGATTGTGCGCGTTGACGTCCTGAAATGGCAGCCAAAATGCTGGAAATGAGCGATCGACATTATCGAGCGAGCGATCATCATCGACGATAATTGCCGCCATCCAGATCTGAGGCTGCGCGCAACCATCGTACGTGACACCCTGCTTGCTCAGCGGTTGCGGCGAGTCATAGTCGGGCGATTCCGGCGGATAGCAATTGTCGAACCCTTGGTTCACGAGATGTAGGCCATAATCTCGATTCGACGAGAACGTGACCCAAAGCAGCTTGTGCCCACGGTACGTTTGAATAAAGGGGCTCCACTTGGCCCAGGAATTGGTCATCTTCTGAGGATCACCCATATTCGCCGTAGCTGTGTTCAGAGCCGGCAAGTCCAGCGGAGCATCTCCATCTTTCTTCGGAAAATGGATCAACTTGACGCGAGCCTTTCGATTGTAAAAAGCGTCTCCATCGGGGGCCTCGTTGAACACGACGAACGTCCCGTTGGGAGTGAACGAAGGATAATAGAAATTCTGCGTCCCCGTCGCAGTCAGCAAGGGCTGGGGGGCGCCCAGTGTCTTGTTCGTAAAATCGAGACTGGACGTGTAGACGGACGCCGAGAGAAAATGGTGGTCGCCGGCCGTGGAAAGCGTGCCCTGAGCCGGGACAACGTATAGCAAATTGCTGTCATCAGCGGAGATGTCGGGCTGCGTCGCTTGCCACCCATTGGGAACCGTGAACGAACCTGCAAACGCAGGCGTGCTGTCGAACTGCGCGAACGACATGTTCTGATCAGTCTTGTTGTAAGTGGACGCGATCATTTTCGCGTGGTCATGAGTGAAGGATTGGAAACCAGGGGAAAGTGATGACGCACCGGCACCAGGACCAGCCCCTGGAGCGGGCTTCGCACCACCCGCCGTGCCGAGAATCACACGAGTCGCAATGTCCATGACATGGGAATGAACATCACCCATTTCGTCGTCGGCGTCGGGGTCATCCGTTTCAAGTGCCATGAGTGCGCCATCGCGCGACACGGTGTGGCAACCGACGCAGGTGCCATTGGTCCCGGACGTGTAAAAGGGCGTGGGCGTGGGGTCGAATGTACCAAAATCATGACTGTAAATGCCGCCGGTTTTACCCGCTACTCCCCCATACGTACCTGATTGCCAGTAGTATATGCCGCCCGCAAGTTCTTCCTTGGAGAAGGCGACGCTGATTTGATCGCTGGAAGTCGAAACACAGCTGCCGTCTTTCGTGGCGCGCACGGACACCGAGACAGGAGCCGTATCCCGATTGTTGTTGGCGATATCGGTCCAAGCCGCCTGGGGTAGTGTCAACCCACAACCGCGACTCGGTCCTCCGCGCACGTCGGGCACGGCATTGCACTGAGTGACAATTCTCACGTCGGTATTGGCGTTGGTAAAATCGACTTCGAACGTAGTCGCACCCGCGGGTGGGATGAATTGCACTTCGAGCACGTTCATGTTGGGAGGCAAGAGCACCCCATCCGGTGGGTACACGACTTGGGGAGCAGCGAGCGTTGACCCCGAACAAGCAGGTGCGGAATCGCCTGGAAATGCCGGGCAATTCGGGGCGCAGGTGTTGTAGCTGGACTGAACCGGAGTTCCATTGCCTGCGCCGGCCATCCAAACGGGGATGCCAGGCCGCATGCCTTGAGTTGTGTCTTCCTTCTTCGAGCCGCAGCTGGCTGCAACCAATGAGGCCAATGTACCAACGAATACACCGACTGATACTCGAATGTTGTTCATGAATTAACTGCTCCGATCAAGTGGGAACTTTTCACGCCAGTCCTATCGCTCACATCCCCGCTAGGTAGTTGCCAACGAATGGCGGATTAAACGTGCTGCTTGTATGGAAGTACCTCGGCGCGCCTAGACAGCTCACGAAAGTTCCTTGAGCCGTTTGCATCGCTGAAGGTACTTACTTGCCGTGCAAGGAGTCCATCGAGCGTGATTAAAGCCTACAATCGCGTCCTTTTTACCGCGGCAATTTTCCTCACAGTATGCAACCAGGCGCTTGCTGCAGGCATAATTAAGGAGCCGGGAAAACATCCCCATTATTCGGTGGAACTCGAACCCCATTTCGTTTTTACTTGGGATTGGCTCCCGCGTGAAGCTCAGGATGGGCTGGGCGTGGGCTTGCGGGCGTCGATCCCTTTCTTTCACAATGGCCCCATTGATACGATTAACAACAATATGGCCATCACATTTGGCCTTGATTGGGCTCATTCTAGCTTCCCTTGCGGTCCTGGTCCCGCGGGACGCCCACCGCCCGGTTACCCTTATTACTACGATAACTACAATTGCAGCAGCAACTCTTATTGGCTACCGGTCGCCCTTCAATGGAACTTCTTCTTGACGGACGTTATCAGTGTATTCGGTGAGCCGGGCTTCGCAATCGTGCATTCTCGATGGAATCTATGGGAACCGTGTCCACCGGGCGGCGGTTTGTGTGAATACGGACATTCGGATACGACTTTGCGCCCTGTATTCTGGGGTGGGGCGCGGTTCCTCTTCAATGACACAATCGGCCTAACCGTACGAGTGGGTGTTCCATCGATGTCTGTTGGACTCTCGATTCTGCTCTAGTTTCGCTCACGCAAGGAATTTCGCATGTTACTCTCGCAAGCGCATCAATGCTGCAAGTTGAGCGTCATTTTCGCAATTGGGTTGGCCGTTGGCACGTTTGCCGGTTGCAGCAGCAATGATGGTCCTAACGGTGGCAATTCTCCAGCAATTCAAATGGGTGGTGCCTGTTATTCACCCTACGATTGCGCGACGGGATATTGTTGCACGAGCCCTGCGTGCCGAGGTGGCATGTGCACTTTTGCGTGTCGAACAGACTATGATTGTCCTAACGGCAGTCGCTGCGATGGCGGCAGTTGTTTTTGGTCCTGCGTCAGCGACGCGCAGTGCGCTTGGGGCCAAACCTGTAAGAAAGCACACACCCTTTGCCAGTATAAGTGACGGACGACCCGTAAACGCAACTAACCTTGCGCATCAGGAGGACTCAAGAAGCCAAGAGATTCAACTGAAAATTCAATTTGGATTCGCCAGTCCTGCCGGAATGTGGGCGAGGGTCGCCCGCCCCTGTGGCGCTGGCTCGAGTAGGCCGATCAGCCTAGCTCGCGGGGCCCGGTTTTGGACCTGGCTGTCGAATTTCTGCTGCCGCTGACACACTCGCAGCGGAACTCCTACTTCATTTATTCCGTACTTGCGCCGATCTGGTCCATTCGGGGTACTTACCCAATAGTGCTTGTTCCGAATGTTTCGACCAAGTCCGGGGCCGGGCCCACCGACGCGGCGCTGGTTGTTGCCGCTCGGGCCGACGAGCGTTGGGCCAAGGAAGCGCTATTTCGAAGGTATGTAACCATGGTCAACGGGCTCGGCTATCGACTGGTGGGTCGCGACTCAGATTTGGACGATCTGGTGCAAGACAGCTTCACCGAAGCTTGGCGTTCCCTCGGCAGGCTCGAGACACCGCAGGCGTTCGGTGCGTGGCTAGGCTCGATTGTAGTTCGAACCGCGCACAAGATGCTGCGGCGGCGGCGTTTGACGACTCGACTTGGTTTGCGTCGTTCGGAACCCATCGATCTGGATAGTTTGATATCGCCAACCGCACC
>PMCK01000039.1 GCA_003154095.1 Myxococcales bacterium
TGAATTTGGCGAACAACCTCAGTAACGCCGGGATCTCTTACCGCATCAAGCGTCACTTCCTTTCTTACCAAATCACGAAGTCTACCTTCGGTGCCTGCCAATAGCGCTGTGTCGTCGTGGGATGTTCCCTGCTTGGTGCCGTGGTGGCTAGGCCAAAAACGCCAGGCCGCGTAGACTCCGCCACCAACCAAGGCAAAGAGTACTATGAGCTGTGCCAATTCGCGAAGTATGCGCACGTCNNATTGGGACGATCCGCGTCGCCATCCAACGATACGGCGTTTGGCCCGTAGTACTTGGCATACGCCCAGCGCCCAAACACGAGGAAATAGTAGATGCGCCCTTTTGCGGCCAGCACGCAGGCATAGATGCTGGTTGCCACGTAGAGCAGGTTCATTAGTACCGCGAAGCCCACATATGGCCAAAACAGTTTTGGTAGAGGCCGCTGCAGGATTATTGCAAAATCAATGAACATGCCGGCACCAAACATGTTGATTAAGGTCGTTGGCAATTGCGAAGAAAATGCTTGAAAGCAATGAAACGCGACAAAACGGCTTTTTTTACGATTGATCAGATAGTAAATCGCCGACGCGATCAAATTAAGGGACGGCAAAGGCAGCCCTGCGCCCCACGCAGCGAAATTCATGAGATAGGCCGCCATGGCGTCCTCTTTTTCGCGCTTGGTAACTTCACTGGGTTGCGGTAGTGCTATCGGTTGCGTCACAATCTCTCCAAAGAAGTAAGGGTGCGCCTCAGCGCACCCCCCGGAATCGGCTTAGCCAGGGTTTGGCTTACCAGAAAATGGCGGGTAAACGTCCGTCATATTCGTCATGTACAGATTCAGTCGTACCGTCCAGCGCAATGTTCCCACGTTGAATTCGAACCAGCTTGCAGGGATATTGCCCGTAAAAAGGATTGACCACCAGGAAAGCATCTGAAGAAATCCGGTCGCAATTAGGCGGCCGTACAGACAAATACCATGCGGAATGATCACGTAGAATATGCCAAGAAATGTACGTAGCAACAACTTAGCGCGGCTCAAAGACTCAGGCTGGGTAACTCGTAGCGAGACACCGGGGTGACTCCCACTCAGCCCGATGGCTGGATAACCATCGACCAGGTTATTGAGCGACGCGTTGAGGCGCATGTTCCAGCTGAGCAGTTTGACATTGAATTCAAAAAACGACTCGGGGTAACGACCCGTGAATAGGATCGTCCACCAGGCTATGAAGTGCACAATGTTTGCCCATATTCCAATGAACACCAACACTATGCCGTGAGGGGCGGCAATATAGAGCCCCCCAAAAAACGTTCGCAACAGGAGTTCCCCGCGCGAATAGGAGTCTTGCCGGACAATATTGAATTCCATAGGCCTCCGATCCTAGTTGTTAGAACTTGCTCCAATGGCAGATCGGCTGATTATGCAACAGGCCTTACAAGTCTGACAAGTTGGAATTCGATACAACAATGTGTTGAGTGGTTGTCAGTGGCGTTTCGTTTGCGGCTCCACGATTCCCCCCGAAATTTCAGCGACTGCTCGAGGTACTCGAGCTCATTGCTGCGCGTTCAATCAGTATAAGCTGAGATGTGATTTGCAGCTAGACCAGAATGGACTGTGAGTTTGGTAAAGAGGTCACTCGGACTATTGAAGGCTGTCCAATTAACCCACAATCGCCTTTACCATGTCGGCGGCCACGTCTCGATCTACATCCAGCGCATCCGCTGTTTCCATGATCAATTCTCGCTCGCTGGTTCGGACCATTCCATCGGCAGCCATTACACGAATAGCCAATTCGAGACCGGCTTTTCGGGTATCAATTGTAGACAGGGATGTTTTTACGGCTGCTAAGCGAGCTGAGCGCTCGGCCCCGCCGATGCGATCGTGAGCCTGGCTCAGGCGCTTTTCCAAGTCGATATGCGTTATCCAAAGCTCGTCAACTTCGAGCAGACATTTTTGAAGTTGATCGATCTCTTCGATACTAAGCTCGCCGTCGGCGGACGCCGCCAACAGCATGAGCTCTATGAGCGAATCAATCTGTTCATTGTTCAGGTGCGATAGGAGTTCCGAGGTACAGACGAGCATGACCGCGGATTATACGCGAGACGTGTTAATTCTCAACCACGGTTCTTGTGTGAGCTCGCGGATTACCTGGGTGGCATAGGCACCTGAGGGCAGCGCAAAGCTCACCTTCAGGGTCCGGTCATCGACCCACTCAAAGGCTGGATCTTCCAAAAAGAGTAATAAGTCTCGGCGGGTGCCGGGAGCCTCGCTGTAAAGCCGCTCAATTTGCTCGACCTCGGGACACACTTCATGCATTGCGGCCTGTTCGAGGGCAAGCGCGTCCCCCCGAGCCGCGGGGAATGTCCGGCTGCCGACTATTGGTCCCGTCGGGAGTATATCACCGGCTGCCCAGCGAGGGAGCTCTGCTTCAGGGTCGTCCACGATGAAGGCTGAGCCGCTGCCTTTCAGTCGTACGACTTCGCCCAAGAGTGGACGATCCAGAGACGCCGCAACCCGCCGAATCAAATATCGATTGAATATCTCCGCTTGAATGACGCTGGGATGCAGCTTTTTCAAAAAGCGCGCCTTTGGTCCGCGCAGCTGGAAGT
>PMCK01000638.1 GCA_003154095.1 Myxococcales bacterium
GCCTCGTGCCCCTCGAACCGTCAGATAGTGATGTTCGTCAGCGGCTGCTCGATATCGGTCGGCGCGTGAACAATCTTCAGAAGGCGGCCGAGGCGATGAGTGAAGCCGCACGCGGTGCGGATTCCTTGTCGGTGCGCGCCGAAATTCTGATGCAAGTCGCCGGCGTGCAAGAGAATGGCCTCAACAACGTTGCGGCTGCGGAAGCGTGCTATCGAGAAATCGTTGCGCTCGACCCCAATGATGCGACAACGGCCTTGCCGGCTGCGCAGCAGCTCGAACGAATATATGTTGGAGGGAGTCAGCATCAGCAACTAGCGGAAGTGCTTCGGATTCAGGAAAAGCTCGAAGATTCCGAAGAGCGACGTCGCCGGTTGAGATTGCGACTCGGGGAGTTGTGTCGCGACGTTCTTGGCGATATCCCGGGCGCCATCAAATCATACCGGGCCTGTGTGGCCGATAAGGCTGACGACGACGTTGCATTGGAGGCCCTTGACGGCTTGTACGAACGCACTGAGGCCTGGTCCGATCTGGCGTCAGTCCTCGAACAGCGCCAGGCCCTGGCGTCCAATGAAGGCAGCCGGCGAACGCTGGGTGTGCGGCGTGCACAGCTGATGTCCGACCGACTAAACGACTTGGATATGGCCGTGAATGTATGGCGCAGGCTGATGGACGAGCTCGGTCCGGATCAACAAGGCCTATCGGCGCTGGAATCACTACATGAACGGCAAAAGGCCTGGCCCGAACTGGCGGATATTCTGGAATCCCATCTGGAAATCGTCGGTGACGGTCCCGAACGACTCGAGCTACTCGCAAAACTGGGCGACGTTCGACGAGTGCACATGTCCAATTCAACCGCTGCACTCGACGCATACCGCCGCGCGCTTGCTATCGATTCGAAACACGCGGCCACTCGCGTGGCGTTGGAAGCGATGCTCGACAACACGGATATGCCTGCGCGAAAGGATGCCGCGGACGTACTTCACCCAATATTCGAAGCTGAGAACGATTCGACGCGTCTTGCGCGCGTCCTAGATATTCTAATAGAAACGACTGACGATCCTGTGGATCGATTGGCGTGGCTGGAGAAGGCCTCTCGGGTTGCTGAATTGGAACTCAAGGACGCCGGTCGAGCATTTAGCTACGTTGTACGTGGCACGCGGGAGGCAGTTGGCCATTCAGATCTTGCACTATGGCTTAAACACCTGCGGAGTCTGGCATCGGCGGCGGGTCAAGAATCAGCACAAGTGAAATTGCTGCGCGAAATCGTCGGAGATATTTTCGACGGCGAGACTCAGCTTGCGGTGACACTCGAAATAGCCGGCATGGCCCAGAACGCGCTCAAAGATCGCGAGTTGGCACGGAACTACTATGAAAAAGCGCTAGAACAACATCCGGACAATCGCACGGCACTGATTGCGCTTGAAAGCATCCACGAGCAGTCAAACGACATTCGAAGTCTCCTGGACATTACCGCTCGACGAGTCGAATCAGCATTAGACGGCGAAGAACGCAAGCAGCTGCTTTTCCGGCAAGCGAAGTTGCTATCCGAGAACTTGGGCGAAAAGGCACAGGCTATCGAGGTCTACGAACGCATCGTTGAGTCAGATGCGGATCCTGCAGCGGTGCAAGCGCTAGAGTTGTTGTATCGAAATACTCAGCGCTGGGATGCATTGGTGGCTCTGTTGCAGAAGCGAGCTGAGCTGCCCGGTGCGGATTTGGCCGCAATTCATGTCGCAACCGCGGTGGTTTGGGCGGACAACGTGGGCGACATGGCGCGCGCCCTAGACGAGCTTGAACTCGCACTTCGCGGCAAACATCCCGATGATGCAGCCGTGGCGGCATTGGAAAAAATTCTTACGGACGCCAAGGACGTGGAAAGCCGTGCGCGCGCGGCAACTTTGTTGGAGCCTGTGTACCTAATGCACAGTGACTTCCGTCGCGTAATTGGCACGCTTAAGGCTCGCTTGGACGCCACTTCGGACCCCATTGAGCGCAAAGAACTTCTAGCTCGGCTGGCCAAGATTTACGAGGAGCAAACCGAGGAATACGCTGACGCTCTCGAAACCACGGCGCTACTGTTCCAAGAGGATCCCGCTGACGATATCACGCAGGGCGAACTGGAGCGATTGGCCAAGGTGTCGGCAGCGCAGGGGCGCCTGGCCGAGATCTATGCGGGGGTACTGGATCGCATCACCAGCGACGATGTTGTGTCCGCGAAGTTGGCGCGGCGCGCCGCTGACATATATTTGTCAGAAGATTCGCCAGCGCAGGCTCTCAAATTCTACAGTCGCGCGCTAACGTTCGATCCGGAGAATAGCTCGCTGTTCATGGAAGTTGATGCTCTCTTGCAAAGGCTTTCAAAGCATACGGAGCGCGTCGCGCTCTATCGTAAATCCCTGGAATACCACTATGACGCGGGGGCACGCGTCGAAGCACTACACGTAATTGCCGATCTTCAGAAAGGTCCACTCTCTGATATCGGCTCGGCAATTGAGACGCTGCGTGAGGCGCTGGATATCGATGATAGTCACCCGCAAACACTCGACATACTGGCCACGTTGTATCGACAGCAGGGACGATTCAGCGACCTAGCACAGCTGTTGCTGCGTCGAGCCGAAAGCGCGGTCTACCCAAGCGAAAGTGCTGGGCACCGCTTAACACTAGCGAGACTCTTCACGACCGAATTGAACGAGCCCGAACGAGCCCTCGATCAATTGGAGGAAATCGTTCGCTACGAACCGCGACAACCGAACGCGATCGAGATGCTCGAGGTGCTACGCCTCAACCCGCTATTGCGGGGCAGGGTCGTAGATGTTTTGCGGCCCCTCTACGAATCGGCTGATGAGTGGCAGAAACTCATTCGGCTCAATGAAGATCGGTTCGAGCTAGCCGATAATATTGGCGATAAGGTATCGGTGTTGCGCGAAACGGCAACACTCTATGAGTTGCGAGGGCATGATCCCGAAAGGGCCAGGCAAGCGTACTCATTTGCGTTGGAAGCCGATCCGGAAGACTCGAGCGTTCGGGCGGAATTCGAGAGGCTAACGCTGGCCACCAATCAGTGGGAAGAACTACGAAACACCTACGAAAAATTGCTACTTCGACCAGGCCTGTTGTGCAAACGTGATATTGTCGCCCTGCTGGCGCAAACGTGCGATCAACGACTAGACGATCCTCGGCGCGCACTTGCTCTATATTGGATGCTTTATGAGCTGGAACCCGGCGATCGTCAGACCATTGAGCAGATTGAACGTCTCGCCACATTGCTTAGCGACTGGGGAACACTGGTCAAAACGCTCATCGAAAAGGCCGAACTTCTGACGTCAGATGACGAGCGCGCAAGCTGCTGGCGACAAATTGGCGAGGCTCGGCGGGACATGTTGGAGGACCGTCAAGGTGCTATCATTGCGTATGAGCGTGCCCTTGAACTAGATTCGAATAGTGCATTCACGGTCGATTCATTGATCGAATTATTGGACTCTACAGGCAGCTATGAACGCATGGTTGAGTTGCTCGTGCGCCGTATGGAGCTTTGCGATGATGAAGCGGTAGACGAGAAATTCGAACTATTAGTGCGCGCGGGTGACGTAACGACGCAATCGATCAAGGATCCGGTCAAGGCTATCGACTTGTTCGTGCGCGCGCTGACGTTGCGACCCACCGATCTGGCTCTCTTGGTTAGATTGGAGGGGCTGTATTCGCAGCAGAGTCAATGGACAGAATTGTTGGATAATCTGAGATCTCAATGCGAACTAAGTACCGACAGCGCGACCCGGGGGCGATTGCGCAATCGGATGGGTACTCTGCTGGCCAACGAAATTGGTAGTTTCGAAGAGGCGCTGGATACGTATCGGCAGGTATTCGAAGACATTGGTAATGATGAATCGACGATCCAGGCACTTCTGACGATTGCTTCTGGCCACGAAGAATTACGCTCAGCCGTGGCGGGCATATTGTTGCCAGTCCTGGAGTCTGCGTCGGGGTATGACCGCGTGGTCGAGGTACTCGAGCTTCGCCTCACCAGCGAACATGATTCGATTCAGCGCTGTCAAACGCTTCGGACGATTGCGGACGTTCAGGAGACGAAACTGGCCAATCCGCGCGGTGCATTGGATTCGCTGCTTCGTGCCGTTACGGAGCGTCCGGACGAGCCCACCGTACACGCCGATGTCGAACGATTAGCGGAAGAGGTACACGACTGGCGAAAGGTTCGCGATGTCCTGGGTGAGCGCGCTCAGGCGACTTTCGACCCAGATTTGGCCTGCGAACTTTACAGCAGACTAGGTCGAATCGCGGAAGGGAAGTTGGACGATCCGCTACTCGCCGAACAGTCGTTTAGTGCGGCGGTGGCTCAGGCGGGCGATCGTCCGGAATTGCTAGAGGCTTTAGACCGCCTATACGCGCGCCTAGGGAATTGGCGATCTCTCGCGGACATCCTCGAACGTCGTGCTGCAGCGGTATCCGGGGCTGCCGAGCAAGCGGAGTTCTACAATCGTTTGGCTCGCATTCAATTGGAGCAATTCAACGAGCCGGTTCGCGCTCTTGGATCAATACGTCAAGTTTTGGAAAGAGCGCCGGAAGATGCTGCTGCAATAACGCTGTTGGAGGGCCTGACCGAACAACGGGACCTGTTCGAAGAGACGGCGGAGATCCTCGAATCGGTGTATCGAACTTCGCGACAACCCGAGCGACTCGTGGCATTACTCGCTAAGCGGGTGGCCTCGGCGACCGACACTGCATCCCGACTCGATTATCGACGCACGCTTGCTCAAATCCTCGAGGACGAGTGCAAGGATCCTATGCGTGCTCTCGACGTGTTGGTCGACGCCATGGCTGAGACGACAGGAGATGTCGGTCTACTCGATGGGGTCGAACGTCTAGCCGACATCACGAAGAACTACGCGAAGCCTGCGGCCGCTCTCGAGGAAGCATTGCAAATTCGTCCTCCTGCCGCGACCGAGATGGCACGGGACGTTTGGATTCGACTGGCCGCCTGGCAACGGGATCGGATAGTGGATGCAGCCGCCGCCGAGCGCTCGCTTTTGCAGGCGCTCGAATGGGATTCCAACAACGACGATATCCTTGTTCAACTGGAAAACCTCAGGCGTGTGCCCGGGCGCGAACACGACCTCGTGGATACTCTGCGGCAGCGCGCGCGTATGATGCTTTCGGAGGAAACTCGCGCTGAGCTGTTCCAGCAAGCACGACAGGTTGCCGCATCAATTAACGATGGTGCGATAGCGGAATCGATAGTTCGCGAATTGTTGGGTTTCGACGACGCCAACCTTTGGGCGATTACAGAGCTGACAGCTCTGCGTCGCGGAGCTGAAGATTGGTCGGAGACTCTGAAGTTACTGCTCCGGCGTGCGGAATTGGAGGCCGATAGCAGAATCCTGCACGATATCCGCCATGAGGCGGCGACGGTTGCAAAGGAACGCCTGTCCAATACTGCGACGGCGATTAGGCTGTATTCTCAATTGTTCGACGACGACCCAATGGACGAATTGGCTGGCAATTCGCTCAAGACCTTGCTGTTGGAAACGGGCGCCTTCGAGTCGCTGATCCAGATTCTATCCAGGCTGGTTGACGTGGCGAAGGGTCCGTCCGAACGAGCCGAGCTAAGATTGCAGTTGTCGAGAGTCTATGATGAGAATCTGGAAAATCCGCAAGCGGCAATCGCCGAGCTTAATGCGATTCTAGATGACGTGCCCAATCACGCGCAAGCAGTAGTCGCGCTCAGTAAAATCTACGAAAAACTCGGCGCAAATGAGGACATGGCCGAATTGCTCGAACGTCAGATCAGGCAGGCCGAAGCGGCTTCTGACGTTCAGGCCAAGGTCGAATTGCAGATTCGCTTGGGCGAGGTTTGTGAGACTCGTCTGGGGGATGTAGAGCGAGCGCTCGCGACGTTCCGACTTGTGCTCGACAGTCAACCCAACCATAGAGCCGCAATTGAGGCGCTAATTCGCTTGCGCGAGAATCAGGGTGATTTTACGGAGGCCGCAACACTACTCGAATTGCTGGTGGGAATCGCTTCGGATGCCGAGCGTTCGACCCTAGGGGTACGCCTCGCCGACACCCGCGAGCGGGTGGGCGACGAACGCGGCGCACTTGCGGCGCTGCAGCGCGCGCTCGTGTCCGATCCGCGAAACAAGGAGATTCGCATGCGCGCGCGTGCCCTTTCCGAGAAAATGGGTGATTGGGACGGTGTTGCGGTGCTGCTATCGGACGAGGCCAATCTGGTCGAGGCAACGGCTGACAAGGTTGGACTGCTGCGCGAAGCGGCCCGAATTCGTGCTGAGAAGACCCAAGATTGGTCGAAGGCTGCCGCGCTGCTTGAGCAGGCGAGTGCGTTTGCACCCAACGATCGAGACCTGCTGCTTTCGCTCTGCGACGCCTATACCTCGTCGGGGCGGGCCCGCGAAGCGGCCATGGCGCTCGAACGCATCGTTGAGTCCTACGGCGGGCGTCGCACCAAGGAATTGGGCGAGATTCACCGGCGGCTCGCGCAGGCCTATCTGAGTCAAAGCGAGCCCGATCGAGCCAAGGACGAACTGGAGAAGGCCTTCAGAATCGAACCTGGCAATGTCCGCGTTATTGCACTCCTGGCCGACGTTTGCTTGCAGATTAATGACGCCAAGCGTGCTCAGCAACTTTACAGTTCGCTCATAATTCAAATCCCGAAACTTGGGCCCGATAGCCCCATATCCAAAGCTGAAATATACGCCCACCGAGGAGAAGCGAGCCGCATTCTCGGTGAAAAGCAGAAAGCTATCTCAGACTTTGAGCGGGCTCTGCAGGCAGATCCGACGATGGAGTCGATCAAGACCAAATTGGCTGAACTCAAGTCATGATTACGGCGTAACTGGCCAAGGATTTGCGGTTGCGCTATTGCGCGCGAAAGTGCGGCATTGGGCAGCCAATTCGCCGTTTTTGTGGCAATAGCGTCTTGTGATCGAAGCCGGAACGCTTGTTTACATCGATGGACGTCGGGTTTCCGAAAATGAAGCCAAGATCAGCGTATTCGATCGGGGTCTTCTTTACGGAGATTCCGTGTTCGAAACCATTGCTACGCACGATGGTCGTCCATTCATGTTGGTCGATCATATAAGGCGCTTACGGCACAGCGCGGAGCTCGTGTATATAGATCTTTCGGTTGACGATGCGACATTGTGCTCCGAAGTCGAGGTTGCCGTAGTCGAATCAGGCAACTCTGAATGTTACGTACGGCTAACTGTTACGCGAGGAATAGGAGGCCTCGGTCTTGATCCGAGCCTTTCCGAGAATTCATGCCGAATTCTGATAGTAACGCCACTGCGGCGCCCGTTGCCGGAAGCGTATGAGAATGGTGTGAGCGCAATAAGTTACCGCACGCAAAGAACGGCCGAATCGACGGAAGCGACAGGTGCCAAAGTGGGCAATTACTTGGTAGCGGTATTGGCAATGCGCCAGGCAAAGCCTGTCAACGCGAATGAGGCATTGATCGTAAATAGCGAAGACAGAGTCGTCGAAGGCGCAACATCGAATTTGTTCGTTCGCTTTGGAGACGAGTTGACAACACCGCCAGAATCTGCTGGAATTCTACCAGGAATCACGCGCCAACTGGTTCTTGAAGTCGCTGGACGATCGAAGATTGCCGTGAGTTATCGATGTCCGATGCTGAGCGAGCTTTCAACCGCTGACGAGATTTTCATAACCTCGAGCGTGCGAGAGATTTTGCCGATCGTTAAGCTCGACGGGCGCAGCGTCGGTGATGGACTCCCGGGCCCATTGTACCGGAAGATACGGCTCGGCTATTCTTCACTGGTGCAGGAGAAGCTCGCGCAGGCGCCACGTTTTTTCCGTGCCGTCACGACAAAATAATCATGGAGATTTAGGACAGCAGACGGGTTGAGCCGACCCTGGAAAGGTCGAATGTTCAGTCTTCGGCTGGCCGTGTCTGTTCAGCTTCAGCAGTTCCTTCCGAACTGGCTTCAGGCGCAGACTCAGTATGCGATTCTGCGGGCGGGGCTTCCACCCGGCGAACAGGAATGCTCAGCTTGCCCTGACCTTGCGCAAGGAGCACAGCCAGCGCTTTGTCGAAAAAAGCGCGAAGAAATCCTATTTCATGCGGGGGATCCGTAATCAGGCCAGCAGCCGTAATGCGCTTCATTGCAGCGACGACTTCTAACGTTTTTGTTTCACCCTCACGTGACAGCACACTGAGCGCGCTGTCTTTCATCGTTGTCACGAGTTGTTCTCGGGACTGCGGAGAAAACAGGCGATCAGTTGCGGACTTGACCTCTTCTTCGATGATAGCTGCTAGCTCGCTCTGCTCGGGTTGAACGTCGGGTGTCAGGTGCTCCCCAACCTTTGCGAGCATTTCATCGAGTGCCGCGCGCGGTGGCAACCAGTTGCGAAATTCCGGGAGTTCATGCAGACGCGCGGACGCAGCAGCCATCTCGCGAGCGTCTTCGTCGGCGAGTTCGAAACCTTCTGAGTCGAAGGGGTGTTCGGGTAGCTCTTCGGGAGCCGGCTCTAACAATCGAGCGATCGTGGTAAGTCCGAGTGGCTGAGGAATTCCCGAAGCCGTGTGACGTTTGCGAGCCTGAACGATGCGCGCGCGGGCCCAGTCTAGCGGTACTTCGATAGGCTTTAAGGCGGAGCCCGGTGCGAGGCGCGTCATCGCCTCCTTAAGTTGGGTGAGGCTTTGTTCGCCAGATTCCACACGGTGAATTCCGATCTCATCGTGCATGTACACAAACGCCGTACGGTATCGCCGGGTCGGAGTATGGGCGGCTAGTATTACTACGACGCCTCCAGTGGCGTCGGGCGGCATAACCCAGGCCCGAATCGTCGGAACCGAATTAATCTGCGTCACCGTTGCGACTCGGCCTCGGGCAGGAATCGTGACTCCGCGTGACTTCAATATGTTCAATCCGCGTCGCGCGATTTTTCTTACGGCACCTGTCGCTTGTTCAGCAGCCATTGCTACTGCCGCCGCGTTGCTTTGAGCCACCCAAGCTTCAATGAGTGAAGCGGCATGGTCACCTACTTGTGCCAATGCATTGAGGGCGTCATCAGCCGATGCGGTAATCAATGACGAGTCAAACTGGGAATCATTCGAGGTAATTGCCATCCGTCCCCCGAAAACTAACACTGTCGCGGGTCATAGCCCGGAGTATTTAGAGCCGTTTGCGCATGCGATGGCGTCGATTTCGACCGATACGCCCCGCGGAAGTGCGGCCACCTGAACCGTCGCGCGAGCCGGGGGATTGTCTGGAAAGTACTTTCCATACACGGCATTTACGCTGGCGAAGTCATTCAAGTCGGTAAGATAGATGGTTGTTTTGATTACGTGGTCGAACGTTAGGCCTGCGGCGATCAATACAGCACCAAGATTTTCCATAACGCGGACTGTCGCGGATTCAATGTTGCCCACGATGACCTCTCCGGTTTGTGGATGTAGAGGTATCTGGCCGCTAAGGAAAACCCATTGTCCCACCCGGATAGCTTGCGAATACGGTCCGATGGCTGCGGGAGCCTGACTGCTGATGACGGGTTGCCTAATCATTGTGTGTCCTTCATTACAGAATGGTCAGCCATTCATTTGTCAATCTCCAGGGGCCGGCGACCTAGCACAGCCCGACCGAGCGTAATTTGATCCGAGAATTCGAGATCACCGCCATGCGGAATGCCACTGGCGATACGTGAAAACGCAATCCCCAAACTGCCGAGTTCACGAACCAAATGCAAGGCTGTCGCTTCACCATCCACGGACGGTGGAGTTGCGATAATCACTTCCTTGACGCTATCGCTTGCAATCAGTTTTGCCAACTCGACTATTGGCAAATCTTCAGGACTAATTCCATCCAATGGGGAAAGTAGCTTTCCAAGCACGTAGTATCGACACTTGAGCACGTGGCTGCGCTCAAGCGCCATTAGGTCCTGAACCTTTGCGACAACGCACAGCTTCGTATTGTCGCGTTGCGGGTCGAGACAAATGGAGCAAAGGGCGCGACCTTGTGGGTCAACTTCAGCCAGGTTGCGGCATCTCTCGCAGGGGCGAATGCTTGTCTGTATGTCGGACAATTCTGACGCCAGACTTTCGGCTAGCCCGCTCTTGTCGGTCAAGAGTTGCATGACGAAGCGGAGCGCTGTCTTTTCGCCAACCCCGGGAAAGCGGGAAAACAGGCTTACGAGTCGAACGAGGCGCCGCGGCAGCACTGAAGGAGCGTGATTCGAGTTGAGTTCGGACGCAATACTGAAAAGTATAGAGCTCTACCTTAGATTCTCGGGCACCCGAACATCGCGAATGTGCGCGCCCAGTATTTGGATGGCTTCCTCGACTCGCGGATCCTTTTTGGACTGTTGCACCAATGTCCGCAGTTTTCGGGTTCTGTTTGCGGTTTCTTGTGCGGCCAGCGTTGCGCGCCCGGCGACCTCTTGGCAGTCTTGTTCGATTTTAACTTCAGTGGCAGCTTCGCCGCGGTCGTTGCGCGCCTTGCAAATCAACTTCACCAAATCGTCAGAACTGAATTGCTGGTTCAATGTGCTGGATGGCGGCCAACCCAGATGCACTTGACTTGCGTCAACGCGAATGGGTACCGCGTGCTCCAGCACCGCCGCAACATCCGGCCGCTCCAATGCTATCGTGTCGACCA
Source organism: Myxococcales bacterium (assembly GCA_003154095.1). Taxonomy (GTDB): domain Bacteria; phylum Myxococcota_A; class Polyangia; order Polyangiales; family Polyangiaceae; genus FEN-1139. The sequence goes on from PMCK01000638.1 coordinate 10,644, forward strand.
ACTCCTGCCAACTGGCCAGCAGCGTTTGATGATCGTCTCTCTGCTCGGAACTTTGCCCTGGTCCTGACTCGACCGGAGTAGGCTCTGCGACAGTCGGTTTGTCGGGAGGTTCTTCATCGCGATCAGTATCACGATCTGCTGGTCGGCGAGGTGTATCCGTAGTTGGCTCGCGACTGCGTCCACGATTGGGAACATTGGCGGCGGGCCGTTCATAGGCGACCGGCCTTGCCGCCGGAGTTGCTCGAGTGGGTGCACCTTTGGGAGCCGAGGCAAGGAGTCGATGCTCCAAAGCCCCCAACCTGTACAGCAGTTCATCCATGGCCAATAACGGGGGGCGCCGGGCGAGCCGAACCAGCAGCATTTCGAGGGCGGCCCTGGGCTGTCCGCTGCGCAGAATATCGTCGAAACCCGCGGAGAAACCCTGATGCAGACGCATTAGGTCATCGAGATTTGCAGCGGCCGACAATCGAATGACGTCGGTTTTCTCGGAGTCAGGAAGGTCGAGTAAACTATCAGGTTGTTGGCAGGCCTTGGCCACCACGAGGTCGCGCAATAGTCCAAGAAAATCTCGGGCAACGTGGGAAAGATCGAAACCTTGATTGGAAAGTTGCTCGACGATCCTTAAGCAATCCTGTGTCCTTGCTTCGACCATTGCGCTCGCAAGGTCATGCAGCACCTGGCGGCTGGCGACGCCGAGTACCAGCGCGACGGATTCGCCCTCGAGTTTGTCCGACTTCCAAGCGATTACCTGATCGAGCAGGCTCATGGCGTCGCGCATGCTCCCCGCCGCTTCGCGGGAGATTATCGACAGCGCAGCTTCATCAAATTCAATGCCTTCGGCGGACAGAACGGAAGCGAGCCTCTCTGCGATAAGCCGGGCAGGTATCAACTTGAAGTCGAAACGCTGCACTCTACTCAAGATTGTTACAGGAACCTTGTGGACTTCGGTTGTCGCAAATATGAACTTGACGTGCGGCGGCGGCTCCTCCAGCGTCTTTAGAAATGCATTCCAAGCATTCTGTGAAAGCATGTGCACTTCGTCGATTATGAAGATTTTGAATCGGTCGCGTGCCGGGCGATACGGTAAAGCTTCCTGAAGCTTTCTGACATCATCGACACCGGTGTAACTTGCACCGTCAATTTCGCGCACATCGACATCTGAGCCGGCCGTAATCTCTCGACACGCGGCGCACTTCAAACACGGAGTCGGTGTTGGACCGGGCAGCGGTTCCTTGGATTGTACGTCCGGATCTCCCAGACAGTTCAGCGCTCGAGCCAGTAATCTTGCGCTTGTCGTTTTGCCGACGCCTCTTACGCCCGTAAACAAGAAGGCGTGTGCGACTCGGCTTGATGTTATTGCATTCGACAGCGTACGCGCGACATGATCCTGTCCAACCAAATCGCTAAATTGCGTGGGACGCCATTTGCGGGCTAGTACGACGTAACTCATGTTATTTCGGCGACCTAGCAGATTGGTATCGGAACCACCAGCCGTTCAATCGCTTTCGTGGTAATTGTAGGCCCGCTGACGGAAAACATGGACTCGAAGGAAGTTAGGCGGAGGCTCGCCAGGGAATACCGCGGCACGGCGAGGCCCCCTATATGCCGTCGAGCCGAACAGGTTCCGCATCTATCCCTGTCGTTGGCCGCAACCCTGTACACAGGTCGCTCGATCGCAGTATAGGCCAACTGAAGTTTCACCCAATGGACTGGAAGTTAATTTGCGGAATATTGACCGCAGAGGCTAGTGCTCAGTTAGGGCTAGCCCTAACGCTCGCATTTGCATTCCTGCTGGTTCGCCTCGAATTCGAACATCTGTTGTTTGCGCTGTTAAGCACTGCTGTCGCTTTGCAGGCGATAGCATCAATTTGGCTTACATGGCCAAGCCACGCCGATCCTCATGGTGCGTCCGTAATTGTACATTGTATTTTGGCACTCGCTTCGGCCATTCACCTTCACTACGTACTCGTTGTTTCAGGGCTTCCTAACCGTCGCAATTTCGTTGCGTTCGGTTATGCCGTTGCAGCGGTATACGTGGCCCTTATGGCGTCGGACGCCGTATGGCCGAAAATCCCTATCTCCCTGCTGATTCAAGCTGACCGCATACCCGCTGCGTACCCTTATTTGGCTACGCCGCCAATCGCACTAAGCTACAGTTTCTACGGTGTTATGTTGGCAGAATTTGCGTTTTGCCAATTCCTGCTATTGGGTGCAATTCGACAGGGCCGAAAGGACATTACTCTAATAATGATCGGCATGTTCGTGGTGATCGTAGCTGCCACGAACGATATTGCCGTGATGATGCGGTGGGTAGAAAATCCATACCTGTTACCGCATTCGTTCTCCGTCTATGGCTTTTTCGTCGGCCTTTCATTGCTGCTGCGGTACCGCAGAGTTGTCGTCGGGTATGCCAGCACGGAATCATCGCTAAATAAGCGAACGGAAGAACTGAGAAAATCGCACGCGGATCTGGAACTGGTTCAACGCGAACTTTCGAGCAAGAAGCAATTGGCGGCGGTGGGTGAATTGGCGGCGGCCATCGCGCACGAAGTGCGTAATCCTCTCGCGATAATCGTCAATGCGGTGGCTGGTCTGCGGCGAACGTCGTTACAGGAACAGGACCGGCATACTCTGCTTGGGATTGTTGATGAAGAGACGGCACGTCTGAACCGACTAGTTACGGACTTGCTGAGATTCGCGCGGCCCGTCTCGATACGAAGATCGACGGTTTCGTTGGCAGAATTGGTACGCCGCGCCGAAGTGACCCGTGGCTCGGAGCATCGATTTGATATTACGATACCCAGTGATCCGACACTTGGGACAGTCCAAGCCGATGCTAATTTGTTGCGATTGGTATTCGACAATTTGGTCGCCAATGCCTGTCAGTCGATGCCCGAAGGCGGTACCGTTCAGATTTTGGTGGGTGAAGGCCTGTTGAACGACGAACGGTGTATCAAGATTGAAGTCATTGACCATGGGCATGGTATGGACGAATCAGTTCTGAGCCGCGCGGTTGATCCATTCTTCACCACGAGACCTAGTGGGACTGGCCTCGGCCTTCCGATCGTCCATCGGATTGTTGCGGCACATGGCGGCGAATTGCACATGGACAGCGAACCCCAGCGCGGAACGACGGTGCGACTGTTGCTCCCAATATTGCCCGAAACGGAGAGTGAGCAAACAAATCCGGGGTTGTACAAGTGACAGTCATTTCCTCTGCTGACCTGGAGCTGCGTCGTACGGTCGAGGCTTTGGACAAGCGGTATTTGTGGCACCCGTACACGGAGATGGGCAGTTGGATCGACAAGTCCCAGCCACTCGTCATAAAAAGCGCAGCGGGGAGCCGGTTGCACGATTTTGACGGTCGCTCCTTCATTGACGGCAATGCTTCATGGTGGACCTCGCTCCTGGGCCACAATCATCCACGTCTGGTTGAAGCGCTCGTTCGTCAAGCTGGGGTGCTGAGCCATTGTTCTCTCGCGGGGATGACCCATGAGCCTGCTGCTCGTTTGGCTGCTGAACTCGTTGCCGTGGCACCAGGCGATTTGATGCACGTGTTCTTTAGTGACGATGGGTCCACCGCGATTGAGGTCGCTGTCAAACTGGCAGTCCAGTATTGGCGGCAAATGGGCTCTCCCGACCGCTACCGATTTGTAGCGCTAGACGGCGCCTTTCACGGAGAAACATTGGCCCCAACGGCTTTGGGCGGCGTGGCGGAATTTCGGCGACCGTTCGAGCGAATCGTAATGGACGTCATTCACGTTCCTGCCGGGTCTAGCGGCATTGCCCGCGCGTTTTCGCAATTGCATGAAGTACTGTCCCAAAACGCGGACTCGATTGCGGCCGTTGTAATTGAACCCATGCTTCAAGGCTGCGCGGGCATGCGTCTACATTCGGCAGGCTATCTATCCGAATTGCGCAAAGTTACTCGTGAATTCGGCGTACTGTTGGTGGCTGATGAGGTCTTTACCGGCTATGGCCGAACTGGGCCATTTTGGGCATGCGAGCATGCCGACGTAGTTCCGGATATACTGTGTACAGCCAAGGGATTTTCCGGCGGAATGTTGCCAATGGCAGCAACGCTTGCGAAAGACTTCGTGTTTCAAGCATTTGTGGGTGAAAAGAGCAGAGCCTTTTACTATGGCCATACATTCTGTGGAAATCCGCTTGGAGCAGCGGTTGCCCGCGAGGTCTTGAACGTTTATCGCGACGAGAACATTCTGGAGCAAGCCAAACCTAAAGCGGCACGAATAGCCGCCGCCTTCGAGGCATTGTCGAGCCGGCCATATGTATCGAATGCGAGAAGCCTGGGGATGATGGGCGCCCTGGATTTGGTCGGCGACGGCGGCTACTTCGGCGAATCCGGTTGGCGTGTGTACGAGGAGGCACTTCGGCGGGGTGCTTACATTCGGCCCCTCGGGAATGTGATGTACATCACGCCAGCGTTGAACATACCCGATGCGGATCTCGAAGAGCTGCTAGATATTATCGATAAGTCCTTGCTCGCTGCATTCGAGAAATAGCCCACTTGAGCGGGGTCCGTTGATATGGCCTTGACAACCACGTGTGTGGTCCAATGACTTAGCCAAGGCGCGTGCTAAAGAGTCGTAAAGAGTCTGTCAATTCTTGCCAGTGAAGAGGCCACAAAGTGTCCAAGCGGGAGCATTATCTTTTTGTCTGTCAAAACGTACGGCCCGACGGCAATCCGCGGCCTTCCTGTGGCAGAGGTGGTTCGCCGGAAATCTATGCCGCGCTCAAGGCGGAGCTATTGCGCAGGGGTCTGTCAAAGATTGTGGCGCGGGCTTGCACGTCCAGTTGTTTGGACATGTGTGACGATGGTCCAATCATCGGGGTCCAGCCGGAGAACGCTTTTTATGGGCACATGACGGTAGATCGCGTTCCAGCCGTCGTGCAGGCGTTGCTGGATGGCAACGTTGTACAAGAGTTTCTCGTACAATCGGCAACTTTGGGGGAGTCGAACAAGGACCGTTGACCCCGTCGCGACTCGATGACATCGTCGTCGGGTGGACGACATAATCGAATCGGAATCTTCGGACGAGTCACCTCTGGCTTCGAATACCGGCATTGAGTTATCGGTTCTGGTCGTAGACGATGAGCCGAACAACGTGACGAGCCTGGAGAAGATATTCAAGAAGGAGGGCATGCGCGTCGTCGGCGCGCCCAATGCACGCGATGCGCTCGAACAATTGCGCAAGCGGCGAGTAGACGTCGTTCTGACGGACCTAATGATGCCCGGAACTTCAGGCGTCGAGTTGCTTCGGGCCGTCAAAGAAATCAGCCCTGACACCGAGGTTGTTGTGATGACGGCTTTTGGGACGGTAGAAGTGGCCGTACAGGCGATGCGCGAAGGTGCGTACGATTTCGTCGAAAAGCCCCTCAAGCGGCTCTCGATTGTAAAAAGCGTGCGAAAAGCCGGTGAGCGCCGCCAGCTTTTGGCAGAAAACCGATCGTTGCGTCAAGAACTTCGATTACTTACCGAACGGACCATCATTGGGCATAGTCCGGCACTTCGCCGAGTACTTGAAGTCGTATCGCAGGCCGCCCCGTCGACGGCTACCGTCCTGGTGCTTGGCGAAAGTGGAACTGGTAAAGAATTAATCGCGCGCAACGTTCACGCGAAAAGCGGCCGCACGGGGCAATTCGTGGCGGTCAACTGCGCGGCGATCCCGGAGTCGATCCTCGAAGCCGAGCTATTTGGGCATGAGCGAGGAGCTTTCACTGGCGCGGTGGCACGTCGGGAGGGTCGTTTTGCGCGCGCGGCGGGAGGCACGATATTTCTTGATGAAATCGGTGAATTGTCCGCTGCAGTGCAAGTAAAACTGCTGAGGGTGCTTCAGGAGGGCGAGTTCGAGCCTGTTGGAGGGCGCACGCAGCGCGCGGACGTGAGGGTCGTGGCTGCTACCAATAGGGAGTTAAAGGCAGAAGTATTGGCGGGTCGTTTTCGCGAAGACTTGTACTACCGACTCAACGTCATTGCCGTTACAGCGCCACCGCTGCGGACGAGACGCGAAGACGTTCCTCTCCTCGTCGATCATTTCCTGGAAAAATTCTCTCACAAGAACAACAAGCCCGTCTTGGCTGTTCCCTCGGACGTAATGAACAAACTCCTCGACTACTCGTGGCCAGGTAACGTACGGGAGCTAGAAAATGCAATCGAGCGGGCCGTGGTTCTGAGTCGCGGCGACACATTGCAACTGGGTGATCTGCCGGAAGCCATTTCTCAGGCTCAAGCTTCCGCGGTTGACGCACTTACGTTCCCAATTGGGACACCCCTCGACGAAGTAGAGCATCGGCTCATTCGAGAGACGCTTCGCCACACATCCGGGGACAAGGCATTGGCGGCCCAACTTCTCGGCATATCGACTCGAACTATTTACCGAAAGCTAGGGGACGTTGACGGGGGGGGCCGCGGCGAGGTCGACTGACAGATTGTCAGAAACTAGGGCGCCGGCGGGTTGGGTTATGCCAGGTTGTCGGGGGTCAAAGGGCCAATCGTAGGCCGCAGGGCATATTCCGCTGGATTTCTAGCGCAATGTCGGCAATTACCCGCTGGCACACAACTGGCAGCCAGCCCGAGATTGTCCGTGTCGTTCGACGCCCTACTCAAGAAGTACTCAGTTTACGTCCTACTCGCGCTTGTGGGTGCGATTGCCTACTTTCAAGCCGCGGGCACCATGCAACTACTAGGTGCATCTCTCACCGCACCGCCGATTGGAAAGAACGCCGGGACGATGACGGCGCCAATGCCGGTAACCCCGATTCCTAGTAGCAGTCCCAAAGATGCCGAACCGATTCTTGCTCGCAACGCCTTTGATTCCGTTACTGGTCCACTCAATAAGAAGCTTTCAGAAGCTAGCGACGATCAACCTCCAGCTTTGGACCTTTCCGATCCACTAGGAGCAGTTGCGTGTGAAGGAATTCGCGCTGCGATAATTACGGAATCCCCCGACCCCATCTGGTCAATTGCAGCGTTAGCGGGACCCGGAGAAACCAGTCCCAAGATGCGGCGGATTGGCGACGAGGTTGCGAGCAAGCAAGTTGTTTACATTGGTTACAATTCCAAAGAGGAGAGTCCTTCGGTATGGCTCGCCTCTGGCGTAGTCCTATGCCAGGTTTTGCTCTTTCCGAGAGCTCCTGTCGTTAACCCGCAAGGTTCGGAAAATGGCGGCGCGTCAGGTGTACCGGCAGAGCCTTCACCGCCGCGCGGACCTGCCAAAATTCCCCAAGATATTGCGGACAAGATTCAGAAAATAAGCGACACGGAGTTTCGGGTCGATCGTTCTGTCGTTGACAAAGTACTCGAGAATCAGGCCGAGCTCATGCGTTCGGCCAGAATTATCCCTGAAACAAAAGACGGCCAGGTCGTTGGTGTGCGCCTTTTTGGAATACGCCCCGATACGCTACTTGGTTCGCTCGGAATTCAAAACGGCGATCGGCTCGAGACAATCAATGGATTTAGCATGTCGAGTCCTGAAAAGGCGCTCGAAGCATACACTCGACTACGCGCGGCTGACGGTTTGAAGTTGCAAGTCAATCGTCGCGGCCAACCGGTAACTCTCGACATCCAATTCAAGTAGTTTGTAATGAAGAATCGGAAAAGTATCTCCTGGTTTGCATTCTGTGCTCTGGCAACTTCGTCGATGTCAGCGCTTGCTCAGACAGCGGCCGCGCCTCCGCGCAAGGCTGCAATACCGCAAGCTCTAATGGGCGCTAAGGGCATGCCCGACAAGGATCCCCCTGGAGCTCAGGGTTCTCTGCCATCGACCATGGAAACCATAGCCAAGGCGGTGGATGTTCCCTATCGACCGAAGCCCGCCGGTCATCTCGTAAAATTCAACCTGCAGGATGCGGATCTTGCCGAACTCGTGAACCATATTAGCGGACTCACCGGCAAGCGGTTCATATACGGCGCCAAGGTGCGCGCCATCAAGGCGACCGTCGTATCACCGGAACCCGTTACATTAGCTGAAGCTTATGAAGCATTTCTGTCAATTCTAGAGTCAAATGGCATGACCGTGGTCCCTCACGGACGCTTCTTGAAGATCGTAGATTCGGGCGGGGTAGTCAATCAAGTGACACCTGTATATGCGCGGGGTGAACCGGTACCCGCTTCGGATCGTTATGTCACGCGTCTGTACAGGATGCAGAATATTGGCGCCGAAGAGGCGATGAATTTACTGAATAAGTTCAAGAGTAAAGAGGCCGACGTATCCATCTATGCGCCAGGGCAATTACTAATCATCACGGATACCGGCAGCAACGTCGAACGCATGATTAGAATTCTCGAGGAGATTGATATTGGCGGCGCCAGCCAAAGTATGTGGGTTGAGCACGTCAACTACAGTTCGGCGAACGACCTGGCGCAACGCATGACAGAATTGTTCGGATTGAATCAACCGGGTGGTGGTCAAGCCGCCGGGCTATCCAAGATACTTGCCGACCAACAATCGAATTCTCTAATCGTTGTTGGGCACGAAGACGCCTACCTTCGTTTGCTGGAATTGCTCAAACGCTTGGATGGACAACCCGATGATACGGGGAGAATTCGAGTACTTCCACTGCAGCACGCCAAGGCGGAGGATTTGGCGAATGTTCTGAATCAAATGCTCCAGGGAGCAAAGACTGCTACACAAAACCCGGGCGGTCCCGGTGCCGCGGCATCGCAGCTTTTTGAAGGCGAGTTGAAGGTGGTTGCCGACAAGGCAACCAATTCACTAATCGTGACATCCTCGGGTCGTGACTACGCAACGGTTCGACTTGTGGTCACCGAGTTGGATATGCCGCGCCGGCAGGTGTTCATTGAAGCCGTAATCATGGATCTGGACGCGAGTGATTCGAATGTGTTTGGTGCCGCTTGGCATGCGGGCTACCAAGACAACATTGGAGGTGGTGGTCCGTCCACATTCGCCACGGGTTTCATGGGTAGCAAGTCTCTCCCGTTTCCGAACAATCAGGATCTATTGCAGGGTTTTGCAGTGGGTGTCCGCGGTCCTGGGCTGCCCGGAACCGAGAACCTTCTCTTGCCAGGACTCACGATACCAGCGTTCGGTGTCGTGCTGAACGCACTGACGACTAGCGGTGCATCAAATGTCCTAGCAACACCGCACATAATTGCCACCGACAACGCAATAGCCGAGATCAATATCGGAAAGAACGTGGCGCTGCAGCAAAATTCCGGCGGAGGGCTAAGCAATTTGGCCAGCCTAGCGGGCCAGTCCAGCTCGACTGCTGCGACGGCGTTGAGTGGACTTGGGGGCCTCGGCGGCATGATGGGGGGATATACCGCGCCCCGGCAGGATGTTGGCATCAAGATTAAGATGACCCCGCATATCAACGACTCTAATCAGGTTCGCCTCGAGCTTGAAGAAGAGAGCAGTGACACTGGGGCACCAGAAGGCGCATTGGGTGCGATCCCAATCATCAAACGCACCGCTCATACAACGATTACGGTTGAGGACCAACAGACCGTCGTGATCGGTGGGCTCATGCGTGAGACATTGTCCAAGAGCGAGCAAAAGATACCGCTCTTGGGCGATATNNCAAGCGGATCTGCGAAAGATCTTCGAACGCAAAATGCAGGAGCGACAGGAGTTCCTGGACCGGTACTTCGTGTTTGGCAATGAACAATGGACGCCACCGCGCGACTTTTCGCGCGCGAATGGACTGGTCGAAGATATTCGCCAAGCATACTTCCACGTAGAAGAGCAGATAAGGTTGCTGAGAGAAAGCGCCCCGACAACGCGTTCACACCGGCAATCCCAGGCAATCGAGATTCCCCGTTTGCCGAGTGGCAATACTGGTGCCAAACTCCCGGCGGCCGCTCCGGCGGGCGCGGCTCCGGCGCCAGCGCCAGCACCAGCCCCGGCGGCGCCGCCAGCGCAGCCAGCGCAGCCAGCGCAACCGGCAGCTCCGCCCGCAGCGCCCGCGCCGGGTGCGATTCGGCCGATGCATCGTCCCCCGGTGGTTCCGAGCCGACAGCCGCGAACTGAAGTGGAGTCACCAGTAGTCATTCACCCAATGGCACGCAGCGTCAACATGGAGCGAATGGAGTAAACCCGTGCAAGTTCAGCGCGAACTCAGCCAAATTCTGTGTCGTCGGGGCATTATGAGCACCGATGCCGCCGAGCAAGTCTTGGAGCAGCAACGAGAGAAGCTCGTTCCGCTGTACGACTTGATCATTCAATCCAAGATCGCCTCTGAACTCGAAATTGCAAAGGCCCTGGCGGCGGAATGCCAACTGCCCGTCATAGAATCCATCAAGGTGGACGAGGTTGAGATCGCTGCAGCTACTCGCGTTGGTATAGGCTATGCCAAGTCGCATCGACTTTTGGTCGTCGCGGAAGGCGAGTCAACCGTCAACGTAGTGTGTAGCGACCCATTCGACGTGGAAGGCCTCGATGCCATTCGCGCCGTATTTTCGAAGGATATCAAGATCTACGTTGCACCTGCGAGTATCGTAACCGACGCAACCAATCGAGTATACGAGCGCCAACAGACAAGCGATGAACTGCATTCGGAGGAAGAATCATCGGAAGACGAGGAAATCGATATCCTTGAATCCGATGACGACGCTCCCGTCATTAGATGGGTCAACAGCCTATTTTTCCAGGCAGTGAAGGAAAGGGCTAGCGATATTCACATTGAACCGGAGGAACGCGAAGTCATCGTACGTTACCGGATTGACGGCGAACTTTACGTTGCACGCCGCGTGAGCCGCCAATTCATGAGCGCGGTCGTTGCTCGCGTCAAGATCATGGCCGGCCTGAATATAGCCGAGAAAAGGCTTCCCCAGGACGGTCGAATTTCGCTCCGGATTGCTGGTCGCAGCTTGGACATACGCGTTTCGACTATTCCAACCAGTCGCGATGCCGAGCGCATCGTGATGCGGTTGCTGCATAAGACGAACATATTGCTCGATCTCTCCGAGCTTGGCTTTAGTGAGCGTGACTTTCACTTGATGCACCGGTTGATTGAACGTCCCGATGGTATCATTCTCGTTACGGGGCCAACGGGAAGTGGAAAAACGACGACGCTCTATGCCTGCCTGAACCGAATCAATAAACCTAACACCAATATTCTCACTGCCGAAGATCCAGTCGAATACGAACTCGGCGGCGTTCACCAGGTGCCGGTGCAGCCAAAGATCGGGCTGACTTTCGCGAGTGCCTTACGGGCATTTCTACGCCAGGACCCAGATGTAATCATGGTCGGCGAAATTCGCGACAAGGAAACCGCGGAAATTGCAATTCACGCATCAATGACCGGTCATTTGGTTCTGAGCACGCTGCACACCAATGATGCTGCCGGCGCCGTGACTCGCTTGGTCGAGATGGAGATGGAACCGTTTNNCTGTGCGAATCTTGCAAGGAAGCCTACACGGCAACGCCCTGGGAACTAGAGCAAATAGGAGTTGATCCGGTCCGCTCGAAATGGAGAATGGATCGAAAACTAAACTCCCGCTATGTCGTGAATGAAATTCAGTATGTGCCAGCCGGCTGGAGGGAGTCGACAATGCCCACCCTGTATCGCGCCAAAGGCTGTGAGCGTTGTGAGAACAAGGGCTTTACGGGTCGAATCGGCATTTACGAGTTGTTATTGATGGACGACGCGGTAGGCGGACTCATTTTGCAGAAGGCCGATGCTCAGTCCATAAAGCGTGCAGCGCAAGGACAGGGCATGGATTCGCTTCGCGACGACGGTGCCCGCAAGGTATTCGAAGGAAGAACAACAGTCGAGGAAGTCGTTGCAGCGACCCAAGAAGATATTCTCCTGGATGTATAGTTATGCCAGTTTGGGAATTTCGCGGGATTCAAATTCGCTCGGGTAGCGCCGTAAAGGGCGTCCGTGATGCCGAAAGTCCCAAGGCTTTGCGTGCACTGCTTCGGCGTGATGGTGTACTTCTAACCGAGGCTTCGGAGGAAAAAGAACGCCGCAAAGGCGCAAGGCGGGAGGTTGACCTTCTGGCGTTCTTTCGCAAGCCCAGCGCGTCCGACATCGCTGTAATGACCCGACAGCTGGCCACCTTGGTTCGAGCAGGCGTTCCGCTCGTTGAATCGCTATCTGCATTGATGGATCAAGTTGAAAAGGAATCGCTAATTAGGGTTCTGGGACAAGTCCGAGAAAGTGTTAACCAAGGCACCGGTTTTGCCAAGAGTCTCGAGCAACATCCAAAAATATTCCCTTCACTCTACCACAATATGGTCTCCGCCGGCGAGGCATCGGGCAATCTTGAGTCGGTGCTGGAGAGGTTAGCAGATTTCATGGAAGGCCAGGCGCGACTGCGAGGCAAAGTCCTGGCCGCGTTGATGTATCCGGCTCTGATGAGCGTAGTCGGATTTGCTGTTGTTACCGTGCTTATGGTCACTGTCGTGCCGAAGGTAACCGCCGTATTTGATAATATTGGCCAGGCCCTCCCTTGGTATACCCGCCTTTTGATATTCAATTCGAATTTGCTGGCCAATTGGTGGTGGGCAATCGCAATTGTTGTCACAGTGGCACTTTGGCTATTTCGTCGCTGGAAGAAGACAGCTGTTGGCCGTCTGAAGTGGGATCGGTTTCAGCTACACGTCATTATCTTTGGGCGCCTCAATCTGTTGGCGTCGGTCGCGCGATTCACACGCACACTCGCGACTCTCCTGTCTAGCGGTGTACAGCTGCTCAGGGCCATGGAAATTGGGAGCAATGTCCTACAGAATTCATTCTTGCAGGAAATCGTGGCGGACGCGATCGGTTCGATACGCGAAGGAGAAAGCATTGCGGAGCCTCTCAAGAGGAGCCATGCCTTTCCACCTATGGTAACGCACATGATAGCGATTGGTGAGCGCACGGGCCAGCTCGAACAGATGCTGGAAAATGTAGCAAGAGCCTATGAGGCCGACGTCGAAACCCGAGTGACCGCTCTTACCAGTNNATGCAGATGAATCAATTGGTGCAATGAGTATGGCAAGAAAGCGCATCTCGGACGCCAGAATCTTTTTCCCGTGGGAAAGCCACGGCGGAATGCCTCGTTGGATAGGTTTTGGTCGCGTTCGACCGATTATCGCGTTTACTCTGCTGCTTGTTGGAATTCTCCTAATCGCTGGGCGTGAAAGCCGGCAAGCGGGTGTGCGTCAAACGCGTGCGATGTTACAGGAGACCGGGCTGGCAGTAGAGGCCTACATGGCTGACAACGACGGTGGATGCCCCGGCGGCTCCCAGGATGTCGCCGCACACCTGAAGCGTCAGGTGCTTGGGCGCGACGCATGGGGGCAACCTCCGCGGGTGATTTGCCCCAGTCGTCAAACTGGATTGGGCTTTGAAGTCGTTAGCGACGGACCTGACCGAACGCCGGGTGGTCTAGACAGAATTGAGTGATCGAAAAGGAATGTGTTATGAAACAATCGACCCTTGACACGATTATTGACCCGTTTCCCGGAATTACCGGAGTCTGGGAAAAATCAAAACGACGACTGATTAGGGGGGTCACTCTCGTCGAAGTTTTGATTGTAGTAGCAATCGTCGCCATGGTGGCCGGCGGAGTAACGGTCTTTGCGTTGCCAAGATATAAAGAAGCACAGATTAGAAGTGCCGAAACTTGGGCCCGTACGATTCGCGCAGCGATACAGAATTGGCAGGCAGCTACCAACGAGACAGGATGCCCGACGGTTAGTCAGCTCGTCCAAGAAAAACACCTAGATCCGGGTACTTCCACCAAAGATCCGTGGGGTCAGGATTTTGGCCTAAGTTGTACAGAGGACGAGGTATTTGTCAGCAGCCCAGGTCCGGACAAGAAGAAGGGAACCAAAGACGACATACAGATTCCCAAGGCAGCCACGGTTACGGGTGAGCAAGGCAACTAAGTGCGTGCCACCACTGGACATCGACAAAATTCCGCAGTTCGAAGGCTGAACTCGCGCGGAATGACACTTATTGAAGTGGTTGTTGTCCTTGTGCTGGTGGCAATATTGTCAAGCGCAATAGTGTTGGGCACGGGTAGCATCACGAGCGGGCGCCTGCGAGGTGCGGCCACTTTGGTCGTGTCGTTGTCAAAGGTTGCGATAACTCGCGCCAACGCCACGGGTCGTCCAGTTAGAATCGTATTTGATATTGAACAGAGCCGCATCGCGCTCGAGGAAGCATCCGGTAGCCGCATGCTTCGCGTCAACGAAGGCGAAAAGTCTACGGGTGCGGGTGCCGAAGCGGCCACCGATGCCGAGAAACGAGCCGAAGGTGAAGCTGAGAATTTCTTACAAGGTGCCCGCGTTGCTCGGCCAAATTTCGTTCCTACCAAACGGGTCGAATTGGGTGGGGAAAACATGGGGGCTGGGCGCGAACTCGGGAAAGGGATTGTATTTCGGCAAATCCAAACCGAGCACGATATTAAGCCACGCACCGAAGGACGCGCATATCTCTACTTCTGGCCGGGTGGTGCTACGGAATGGGCCAGTGTTCAGCTTCAACCGAAAGGAAAAAAGGACATACTCACTGTCGTCATAAGTGCACTGACCGGGCGCTCGCAAATAAAGTCGGGTGCAGCAGTGCTTCCGGAACGCCGATCGGACGGTGAAATAAGCGAACGCGAGGAGGCGTTGTGAGACGCCCAGCCAATGAGAATGGCTTTTCGTTGCTCGAGGTCTTGGTGGCACTTGCAATTCTAGGGCTCGGACTGACGTCAATTTTGAGTGCGCAAGCGGGTTTGTTTTCCAGTTCGGCCCGCTCCGGCCACGTTACGTCCGCGTCGAACTTGGCTCGCTGTAAGCTATCAGAAATTGAGATCAAGCTATTGCGTGAAGGTTACCAGTGGACCGAGCAGAAGGGGGAGGGCAGCTGTTGTGACGAGGAAGACGAATCCATATACAGCTGCAAGTGGATTATTGAACCAGTGATTTTGCCCGAAATGAACATGAGCCTAAACATGGATGGCGGAGCGGCGCCGATGCCTGGGGGTTCGTCATCAGCTGGTGGATTCTTGAGTGGTTTCAATCCGTCCGACACCAGTGGTTTGGGCGCGAGCAATAATCCCCTGGGCGCTTTGGGTGGATTGATGCCGGGCCTTGGTGGGGCCAATGCTCCCTTCGGTATGTTGAGTAGCGGTTCAGGCTCGGGCGCTGGTATGGGGGGTCTGGCGACGATGGCATTGTCTATCGTTTACCCAACACTAAAACCGATGCTCGAGGCGAGCATTCGTCGCATAACCGTGAGCGTAAAATGGAATGAAGGAACTTCGGAGAGAGATTTCGATGTTGTCGAATATGTGACCAATCCGATGCAAGGCTTACCGCCGATGGGTTCGTCATCGGCCGGGACAGATCCTCTTAGCGCTCTCATGGGTCTAGTAGGCAATGCTACCCCGGCCAATCCTGCGGCCACACCTGGTGGCCGTTGAGAGGTTGGTCAATGGTCAAACCGCATGCTGATCGTCGAATTGCCGGTTTCACGCTACTGGAGGTCCTTGTAGCGATTGC
The DNA here is from genome assembly GCA_003154095.1 of Myxococcales bacterium. Taxonomy (GTDB): domain Bacteria; phylum Myxococcota_A; class Polyangia; order Polyangiales; family Polyangiaceae; genus FEN-1139. The sequence continues at coordinate 26,108 of PMCK01000638.1, forward strand.
GGTGCTCGCACTTCTGTCCATGCTGCTGTATGGCGCCTTTTCAGGAATGAAGCGCAGCAAGGAGGGGGTTGAGCGCATTAATGACAGACAGCGTGAAGGTCGAATGGCCATGGCTCGGATGGTTCGCGAACTGCAAATGGCGTTTCTTTCGGCACACGAACCCGTCCCACCCACACGACCCATTCAGAAGACGGTTTTCAAGGGCGCCTCAGGCATTCCGGGCGATCGAATTGACTTTGCGGCATTTGCCCATCGTCGTTTAGACCGTGACGCGCGCGAATCCGACCAATGTGAGTTGTCCTACTATTTGGGTTCGAATCCAGAAAAGCCTGGCGTCGTAGATTTGCTGCGCCGAGAGAGTGCGACAATTGACCTGGACTTCGAGCATGGAGGTCGTGTGGATGTTCTTGCCACCGATGTTGATCTCTTTGATGTGGCATTTCTGGAACCATTGACAATTCAATGGCTCGAGACCTGGGATTCTACTCAGGCAACGGGTCAACTGGGGCGTCTGCCCCTGCAAGTGAGACTCACTTTGGTACTCAATGGGGGCAAGCGATCCTCACGGGGCCGCGCACAATCACCTATCAGACTCGTCACCAAGGTGACTCTACCGATTCAGCGGGCGCTCACTTTCGCCACTCAATGAGGACGCCGTGAACGAAAGGCAACGATACAACAGAAGGAAGAAAGAGCGCGGCGTGGCGCTAGTCATGGTTCTGAGTGCGTTGACCGTTCTGGCTGTCATGCTGACGGAATTTCAGCAGGAGACCAGTGCCGAACTCGGTTCCGTCATGTCCGAACGCGATGCCGTCCAAGCCGAATATGCCGCACGAAGTGCCATCGCACTGTCGCGCTTGCTCTTGGCGGCCGAACCCACCGTCAGAAAACCCCTCTCATTTCTGCTACAAAATGCTCAGATTCCCATATGGGAGCACGCGGACTTGATACTAGGCGCGTTTAACAACGAAAAGAGCGTGCGTGATTTTGGTTCGCTTATTGGCGGGAATATGGAACGAACCAAAGCACTCGGGATTCCCGGCGCGAGTTTCGATGTGACAATTGTCGATGAAGATTCGAAAATTAATCTAAACGCCGCCGCCCGAGGCGCTGGCTACAAGGCGCAGGTTAGTCAACAGGTGTTAGGCCTAATCGGCCCACCGCAGTATGATCGGCTTTTCGAAGGCCGGGATGCCGAAGGTAACTACAATGAACGGCCTACTGTCTGCAGCGCGATCATTGATTGGACGGACACTGATACTACCAATGACTCTTGTCTCAGCACGAGCCAGGCTCAATCCACAGAAGGTGGGGCCGAAGATTCATTTTACCAAATGCTTAAACGACCGTACGAACGAAAAAATGCGGCCTTGGACAGTTTGGAAGAATTGCATCGCGTCCGGGGCGTATCCGATGACTTTTGGGCAACGTTCGTCGACCCGGACCCGGATGACGCCAAGAGTCGAATCGTCACTGTCTGGGGCAGCGATAAACTCAATGTCAACACGTCCAACGCCGTTGCCACACTAGCTGCAGTTTGTGCAGCCGTGCCGGTTGGGCAGACGACACCTGTTTGTAGCGACATGGTGACACGTTCCAAGGCAATATCTCTGATGGAAATGTTTAGGCAGCTTTCCGCTGGGATCCCCGTCTTTCATTCAGTATCGCAATTTACGGCCATGTTGAAGCCTTCGGCGAGTGCCTCAGCCGCTGGCTCGGCTGCGGCGCCTGCCGCGTCGGCGCCTGGCTTAGGCGGCATGGCGTCGCTCATGTCGGGTCCACCGTCGCTAGAAATGATGGGCATTCCACCGATTGTTGGGCTCGTCGACGCGTTATTGCAAAAGACCTTGGGAGTACAAAGTCAGGTCTTTAGTATTTACGCCACGGGAATCGTAAAGAATGGTCGACGGGAAACGCGAAGTCGTATCCACACAGTCGTCGATCTTCGTGGCGCACCGCCACCTGGGACCAATGCGATCACCATGGCGATGGCGGCAGGCTTCGGTAGCGCGAGCAGCGGAGCGACACCGCCACCAGCCCCAACCGGATCAGGTAGCGGTTCACCACTCCCTACGTCACTTCCGACAGGTCCCCAGTCTGACGGAAATGTGATTTACTATCGATTCAATTAAGGAAAGACAATTCATGGCTCGAGCAGTTGGCATTGAAATTTCCACAACCCATGTGAGGGCGGTAACGGTCGCGAGTAGTTACCGGCACAATGGCGTCGAGCGAATGGCCGAGGTCGAACTTACTTCGCAGATGGATCTCCGTGCGGCATTGGAGGTAGTGGCGCGACCCATGCTTTTGCACGGTGAGTCGGTGGCAATTGGAATCTCGGGAATTGGCGCGTATTTGCTGCGAGTGGAATTGCCGGCAACGGCCTTGCGCCAAATCGAACAGATAGTTCCCTTCGAGTTGGAAGCTCGGGTTCCAGTTGACGTTGACGATTTGGTTCATGATTTCGTACTCAATCGCGATAGAGGCGAACTCGATTCAATTAATGTGGTGATTGCAGCAGCCCCGTTGCAGCGCGTAAAGAAGCTCATCGAGGACTGCCGAGCGGCCTTGGGTAAGGAAGTCGAACGTATCGGATGCGGACCCTTCCCATTGGTAAATCTGATTCCCTACTTGCCCAGAAATTTTTCAGAGGACAAAACCGTCATGATTCTGGATTTGGGTGAAAAATGTAGCGACATCCTGATGATTCAGCAGGGGCGACCCGCGTTTGCCAGAACCATAGCCGAGGGTATCGAAAACTTACCCCACTCCGCAGAAGCGTTGGTCGCCGCTATCCGACAGTCATTATTGGGATGGATCTCGCAAACGGATAGCGCGGTGAGCAAGATCTATTTAACCGGCACCGGCGCCAGTATGGCAGGTGCCGAGTCGTTCTTGTCGCAACGACTTGAAGTTGCCGTGTTGCCCTTGCCCAAGCTTGACGTGACGTACTCCCCCGAAACAACTTGGGAGTCCGTGTCGAGGTATTCCAAAGCCCTGGGGATTGCCTTGGGACTCGGAGTGCGACCGAATGACCCGGACTTGCGCAGTGGACCCTTGTCATATCAAAGGGGTTACGCGTTTCTAAAGGAAAAGGCTCCGCTATTTGCGGGCCTATTGACGGCTATGTTCATCAGCATCGTATTTGCGAACTGGGCGAGCTTGCGTTCTCTAAGTCGAGAGCAAAAGGTACTCACCGATGGACTGGAAGCTGCAAGTCAACAGATCCTCGGCAAAGCCATTACTGAGCCAACCGAGGCTCAAGAGCTGCTCGCTCGACGCAAGGCCCTTGAGGAATCCGATCCCATGCCGCATATGGACGCGTTTGACGTGCTCGTAGCGATCTCGAACGCAATTCCCAATACAATCATTCACGATATAGACGAGTTCGATATGCAGCGAGAGCACGTCAAGATGACAGGAATCGTCGGGCTCGC
>PMCK01000362.1 GCA_003154095.1 Myxococcales bacterium
CGACGGGCCTCTTCACTGAACAAAGCCCGTATCAACCGCGATCGCCTTATGCCGCCTCCAAGGCTGCATCTGATCACCTTGTGAGCGCTTGGGCTCATACTTATGGAATAAGTACAACGCTCTCGAATTGCAGCAATAACTATGGCCCGTTCCAGTTTCCGGAAAAGCTAATTCCGTTGATGATTCTGAACATGTTCGAGGGTAAGCCTCTACCTGTCTACGGAGACGGCCAAAATGTCCGAGACTGGCTTTATGTAGATGATCATGTAGATGCCGTCTGGGAAATAATTCGCAAAGGTGCAAACGGGTCATTTTACAACGTCGGGGGGAATACCGAGCGGACGAATCTAGATTTGCTCAACCAGTTGATTGACATCGTGGCAGCCGTTACAGGCGGGTCGGCTTCGAAACTGCGCGCCCTAATCAAGTACGTTGAGGACCGCCCAGGACACGATCGCCGTTACGCGATTGACGCCACCAAGATCAAACGTGAACTCAGCTGGGCCCCCGCGCATCAATTGGAGGCGGGCCTCGAGCAAACCGTCCGTTTTTACGTCGAAAACAAGGAGTGGATCGCCAATGTGCGAAGCGGCGACTACCTAGCTTGGATCGAAAAGAATTATGGCGCACGCGGCTGATATCGGCGACGTGCTCGCTGGAGCACGGTTTACCCTGTCTCGATCTTTGTTGTTTGCTGCGGCACTCGCTACGGCGTTATCGCACGCAACCACCGCTGCTGCCGATGTCCCGAATGATATAAAGCCGCCAGTTGTCGTGCAGCATGTCGATGCGGTATACCCACCGGCGGCGCTTGCTGATCGCTTGCATGGGGATGTCGTGCTGACCGTCACGGTAGATGTTGACGGTCACGTTTCGAAGGTTGACGTCTTCAGGTCCGGTGGCGCGACTCTCGACGAAGCTGCGATTGTGGCCGCGCGCGAATGGATTTTCACCCCAGCGATGCGAAACGGCAAGCCTGTCGCGAGTCGTATCAGAATGCCATTTCACTTCGCTCCGCCCGCGGTGGCGCCGGATCTTGTCGAAGCTCCCAGCACGCCGGGTGATATCCCAATGCACGAAGCCGTGTCCAGTGAGCCCCGTGCGGCAGCCGCGAGCCCACCTACGGCGCCGCACTCCGTGGAAGTCGTCGTAACGGGTCGACCGTCACCCACTAGCCGCGGACCCTCTGATTTTCAAATCCCCGTAGGAGAGCTAGCCACGCTGCCGCATTCTAGCGCCGGGGACATGCTCAAGCTCGCGCCGGGTATCCTGGTGACCAACGAAGGCGGCGAGGGCCACGCGGATTCGATGATCGTTCGTGGTTTCGATGCCGGTGAGGGGGAGGCGATGGCGCTGTCCGTCGGCGGGGTCCCTATCAACGATCCTGGTAATTTCCACGCCAATGGATACGCCGACAGTCGCTTTATCATTCCGGAGGCCGTGGCATCGCTGCGTGTGCTCGAGGGGCCATTCGACCCGCGGCAAGGCAATTTCGCTGTCGCGGGCAGCGCCGACTACGAACTCGGGCTCGCTCGGCGCGGTCTAACGGCAAAGCAGACGTTTGGAAGCTTCGGCACCGAACGGTCCCTTCTCACTTGGGGCCCCGAAGACTACGATAAGCATACATTCACTGCAGTCGAGTACGCGCGCTCGAACGGTTATGGCGCTAACCGGGCATATCAGAGGGGCTCGGCAATCACCCAATACGAAAGCAAGCTCGGCAGCCGAGGCTTGTGGCGGGTGACGGCGCAGGCCTATTCAGTGGTCGCTCGGGCGGCGGGTGTCGTGCGCCAGGACGACTATGCGGCAGGGCGTATCGGCTTTTACGACACTTACGACCCAAACCAAGGGCAGGATTCGTCGCGGTATTCTGTCGCAGCGGACATCGAGACGCGCGACCACGATGTTACCTTCGCCCAACAAGTCTTTCTCATCAGCCGTGCTACCCGCATTCGAGAGGACTTCACTGGGTACGCCACCGACTCGGGTGCGGAGGAACCGCGTGGCACGATGCTCGACCTGACTGTGAACGAACAGTCCCTCGGCGCCCGCGGGTCGGCGCGCGCGCACTTTCGTGCGTTTGGGGAGCCGCAGGAGCTCGAAATGGGTTACTTTGCGCGCGGCGACGCGGTGAGCAATACGCGGCGACTCATTGCGCGCGCCACACAGGCCCCGTACACAACCGATGCGAACATCGGGGGAACTCTGGGCAATCTTGCGCTCTACGGGGATGCGAGCCTAAAGCCGATTTCGTGGCTCACGCTGCGCGGTGGATTGCGCGAGGAGTTGTTTACTTACCTAGTACGCGACCAATGTCCGGAAATTGCCAACTGCAACGAAGATCCGACGCCTGCCGGCAATCCGCAGAAAAGCGTTGCCACCAGCGTCCTTTTGCCGCGCGTTTCGCTGCTGTTCGGTAGCTTTGGCGGCTTTAGGTTCGTGGGTAGCGCCGGGCAGGGGGTTCGGTCGCTTGCGATTGATGAGGTAGGGCCCACGACGTCGCTCGCCAAGATTGCCTCGTACGAGGGGGGCGTCTCGTACACGAACAGTTCATCGGTTGGCACCCTATCGGCGAGCTCAGTCTTCTATGGAACGCGCGTCAATCGTGACGAAATCTTCGACCCCAGCGTCGGGCGAACGGTCGAGACGGGAGCCACGACGCGTACCGGATGGACCGGTTCGGGGCGCTTCACGGGGCGGTTTTTCGACGCTCTGCTGAATGCGTCGGTGGTCCGCGGCATCGTCAACGAGACGGGTGAGGCGATTCCCTACGTTCCGCATGTCATGGCTCGATCGGAGACGGCGCTCTTTTTCGAGCTACCTTGGACAATCGACGCTCGTCCGGTGCGCGCCGCATTCGGACCTTCCTTCACTTACGTGGGGAATCGTACGCTCCCGTATGCTCAAACGAGTGATCCGTACCTGCTCGTCGACGCCGCGCTAAAGTTGAACTGGCGGGCGCTCGAGCTCGGGCTCGTTGGAACGAACCTGTTTGACAGAAAATATCGATTGAGCGAATTTACACTGGTCTCTGACTTTCATACGCAGTCAGTTCCTACGCTAACCCCGGCTCGAGTGTTCACGGCGGGCGCTCCTCGCATGCTGCTTCTGTCACTGTCGGGCAGCATCGGCGGCTGAAATTGCGGCGAATTCAAGTGGGGCTTGAGTAAGACACTTGAATCGGTCTATCCTCGAGGATGTTCTCAAGGGATGGGGGCCCCTCTACCCTCATGCGCGAAGGTCCGTTTGGGCGACCTTCGCGGACATAAGCCGTTACGGTGAGGTCAATACGAGGAACCATGTCAGCACCGATCATAAAGACATTTCAAATTCAAGAGCATGAGATTTCCGGCAAGCGCTTGGGACGTCAGGTAAGTCACGATCCGCGCTCGTGGAATTTCCCCGCGCCGATGGCGCCGGAAATCGTGTCGGTCCGTCACAAGAGGCTCGTGCCAATATTCAATCAAGGAGCGCTTGGAAGCTGCACGGGAAATGCAGCAGCAGGCTGTGTGAGTACTGCGCCATTCAAGCGCAAATGCAAGGAAAGCGACGCCGTAGAAATCTACAAGGCCGCGACAAAACTCGACACTATTCCCGGATCATACCCACCCAACGACACGGGTAGCTCGGGTCTGGCAGTGATGAAAGCCATGAAGGCCAAGGGTTGGATTAGCAGCTACACCCATACATTTGGCCTCGACGCCACACTCCGAGCACTCGTGTTACGTCCTGGAATCACAGGAATGCACTGGCGCACGGGCTGTGATACACCCGACGCGGAGGGTGTCGTACACTACGCTGGGTATATACGTGGCGGACATGAAATTGAATTGGTCGGGTTGGATGTCGAGAAGAAACTTGTCTGGTTTGCCAACTCCTGGGGCAGCAAATGGGGTAAGCATGGCTACTTTGCGATGAGTTTTGAGGATTATGGCCAGGCGCTTGCTGATCATGGTGAT
>PMCK01000136.1:0-22072 GCA_003154095.1 Myxococcales bacterium
GCCACCGACGGTGACATCGGACATGTCGTGAATTTCCTGCTGGACGACGAGCGTTGGATTACGCGCTATCTCATCGTCGATACGGGTGGTCTATTCGATGGGCGCTTGGTGCTCATTTCCCCAATTTCGTTTCGTCAAGTCGATTGGTCGACACAACGGTTCAATTTGGCGTTGACGAAGGACAAAATCAAAGACAGTCCGAGTGTTGATGTTGACAAGCCCGTTTCTCGCCAGCACGAGCAGGACTACTTTCGCTACTACGAGTATCCCAATTATTGGGGCGACACGGGAAATTGGGGCTCAGGCGCCTACCCTGGGTTGTTAGCGGCCGGCGTCTGGAATGAGGTGCTAGCCGAACATGCTGACAATCCCGGCGATGTCCATTTGCGTAGCGCCCAGGAGCTGCGCGGATATCNNCATTGGGCAACCCAAGTTAGCTGGGCCGAAAGGAAGGTCCACATTGGCATGTCTAGACAGGCCATCAAGAACTGCCCGGAGTGGAACGCGACATCCCCGATCAATCGACAGTACGAAGCACGTCTCTATGACTATTACGGGCGCCCCATATACTGGGACAGCGAGGACCGTCCGGCGATAAGTTCGCGAGCGAGCCACCCGGCAAGTCACCCTGGGTAAGGCCTGAACGTATCAATTGCCAATGCCGGCGGGCGGCCGCCGGCGCATGCGTGGCGGAATTCAGAGTGACGGAGACATCGTTACATGATCAATTACTTGGGTCACGCCAGGGGCTGCCCAAGCGGCGTTTGTAGCATCTTCGATAGACTGCCAAGAGGTGGCGTGTCCCGTGAGCGTCACTTTCCCGCCCGCCGTCTCGACGTGGATCGACTTGGCGTCGACCGACGCCTGCCGCTGCAGTGCAGCTAAGACCTGTTCCGACACTTGAGTTAGCGAGGTCTGAGGCTTTAGGCTAATCAGGTTGAACACCTCGACAACGCCGGTAAGACAGCGAATTGCACGCTCGGCGGTGACGCGCTGGAAATTCCAGATGGCCTGCCCTTCGAGCGTGACAGTGCCCTGTTGGACCTTGGCGGTAATTGTGTTCGGGATGTAAACGTTCCACTTGAGCGTGTTCTGAACGGCACCGGCAATTTCTGAATCGTCATGTATGTGGTTAGTGAGAATCTTGACCGTGAGATCCTGGGCAACCGTGCGAACGCCGTTCACACGTTTGGTCGCCTCCTCGGCAGCCCATTTTTCGGCATAACTGTCGACCGCTCCGAATAACGCGACGGCTCCGGTGTCCACGGTGACTCCAATCTGTGCTGCGTTGATCTTGGGGTCCCACCGCAGTTCTTCTTCGATTTCTTGTTTCAGCTGCATATCGGTCTTCGCCATGGTGCACTCCTGCTCAATAATTGATGCAATCGCTCACTGCGCCCGTTTGGGCGCCAACTATTGGTGAGTTGAGGAGCACGATGCATGCCATGCGCAGTGCCCGACCAACTGTCGAAGCCCGTGAATTCAGGAGATTCGCAATTCGCGAAATTGTGGTTGTGCCCAATTGCAATTTGCGAAAGCGTAACGTACTAGTTCGTCCATTTCACGTAAATCTGGAGCATAGCCGCTTTTATTCACTGTTACCCGGCCCTCTCTGCACAACGAAGTATCCGGGAACAACACGGCATGCAACTTGCGTGGACGAGATCTCATGCGCACCACCGTTGTCGAGACTGTTCCCTTTTCGCGATCCACCAATCGCATCTTGATTATCGACCGCATTATTCGAATCGTAGATTACTTGTTTGGGCTGCTATATTCGCTGTTATTGGTGCGACTCCTTCTTGAATTTCTCAACGCACGCAGGGGCACGGGTTTCTTCGACACAATTCGAGGCCTAACCGACCCTTTCTACGCTCCGTTCAAATATATCGTGGCGAGCAGTTCAATCGATGGGGCGCCTGTAGTGTGGCCACTGGTAATTGCAATTTTGGGATATGTGCTACTCCACGTCGGAATCCACAAGCTCTTGCGTCTCATTGCGCGAGGTTGAACTTCATGCAAATCCAGGTTGGCTACGAGTTGATCTACGATTTCCCGCAACCGACACCGATGATTCTGGCGCTGAACATTCATTACAGTCGCGCCTCGGACATCGTGGTCCCCGACCACATGCATACCCAGCCTTCGGTGCCAATCGCTAGTTATCGAGATAGCTTCGGTAATTGGTGTAACCGGATGGTAGCACCGCAAGGTCAGGTTCGTATCTGGGCCAACGGAGTACTCAACGACTCTGGTCTGCCGGATGCTGCGGCATACGGAGCGCTGCAGCATCCCGTTCAGCTTCTTCCCGAGGAAGCTTTGCTATTTTTGCTGGGAAGCCGTTATTGTGAAACCGATAAGCTGTCGGAGACAGCCTGGAAGCTGTTTGCGCAAACACCGCTCGGCTGGGCCCGAGTTCAAGCGATATGTGATTTCGTGAATCAGCATATCCAGTTTGGGTACGAGCACGCAAACCCCACCAAGACGGCCTTCGAGGTCTTCAATCAGCGTAAAGGTGTCTGCCGCGACTTTGCGCACCTTGCGGTGACGTTCTGCCGTTGCCTGAACATTCCTGCCCGCTATTGCACGGGATATTTGGGTGACATTGGATTGCCACCGCCCTACGCGCCGATGGACTTTGCAGCTTGGTTCGAGGTCTATCTCGGCGGCACCTGGCATACGTTCGATCCTCGCAACAACACACCCCGAATTGGTCGCGTGCTAATTGCCCGCGGACGCGACGCGGCCGACGTTGCACTCACGACAACGTTCGGCCCGAACACGCTCAAGAGCTTTCAAGTAACGACGAGTGAACTTCTGACGTAGGCATGGGCAGGATTTGATTTTGTCACAGCGGCACGGGAAAGTGGCTGTCGCTGACTCGGTGACTGCTACGGAAACAGGTACTGGGGTTATGTTTCGCAAGCGGCTGCCAGTGAAGTGCTGGAGTGCATGCATCTTCTTGGCGGGCGAATTTATGGGTTGGCGCGGCGGTAGGGGGCGCAATCGTGGCCAGTTGGCTACCTTCCGAAACACTGAGCGCGCATTCAGATAGGTAGAAAAGTTGGAGGCCATTGCTCGGTCTCGTCGCTTATCCAGATAAAATCTTCTTCACAGCGAGCCCTCAGCTCGATACCGTCAAGGTTGCGACATTGGGGTTTTCTGGTGCGCGATCAATTGATTCGACAATGGCAATTGGTGATGCTGATAAGCCAGCACCGCCTGGGCCTACGATCAGTGCAGATTGCCGAGGAACTCGGAATTAGTCGGCCATCGGTCGATCGTGACCTGGATAGGTTGCGCAAGGCTGGAATCCCCATCGTCAAGGAAACAATCAATGGTGAGACTAGGCACCGGTTTTTGGCAAAACCTCTCCCGCCGTTGCAGCCTACTGCACTGCAGTTAGCCGCGCTGCGGTTGGCTCGCATGGCGCTCACGCCATTGGAGGGCAGCCGGTTTCTTCGCGAGATCGATGCATTGCTAGCCGGCGTAACAACGCCGACTGCAGCAACAACGGTTTCGGTGCGAACGGGATTGACAAATCCAGATGTCGTGAAGGTTCTCGATAGCGCAATCGAACACCGCCGACGCGTTAGGCTTAAGTACACCGCTGCATCACACGCCGGTGAGGCGAAGACGGCAGATATCGTGAGTTGACTATGTGTTGTCAGGTAGTTCGACGCATTATCAACAACCCGAACGTCCCTGCCGCGCAACACTTCTGACAAAATGTCTGTGTCGAGAAGGGACTTAGCCATTGGAAAGCCTCAACGGATCACGCTCGCGCGCTACCATTGCGGCTTCGGATACTTCCTGCATGACTTCAGCAATGTCAGAAAAGGATCCAATTACCGAACCAGGATTTTCGTGACCAACAATTGACTTGTCGACGGCAATATCACGTGCCACGGACTCAAGAAGTCTGAGCCGATCAGAAAGGGGGAGACCACGAATAGTAACCAACAATTCGTCAATCCTATTGCTCGCAGTCATGGTCCTATTTCTAGCACGAGATTAGGCAGGCTTCCAGTGCAGAACCTGGCCAAAGTACCGACCGATTTCTCTTCAATCGCGCTTATCGCTTGCCAATGGCAGATCGTACACCCTCCCTATTCCACCCCTTCATCCGCGCCCGCGCCCGTGGCGGCCAACCACCGCCGCAGCAAATTGGTTGGTTCGTCCAGATCGAGTTTGCACAGGCCATCGAGGGTCCGCTTTGCTTGGGCTACGCTAGCCACTTTGGAATGGGTATGTTTCACTGCGTGCAAGTTGTGAGGCGTCCCAGAGCCGACAATGACTAAAATCACAAACGCTCGCCACCTGGAAGCATTCATAGTCGAGTTGTGTTTTTCTGACAATACAATGGGCTTCAGAGCGGCAGCGATTCAAGATACGATGCGTGAATCAGGAAAGCTTCAAGCAATGCCACGGGTGGCATATTGTGACAGAAGCTGCAAGTCGTGCTAAACTACTGACTTCATCACGTATTGAGGAAATTATGCCTCCATCTCACCGAGTCGTCGTTAATATCCCCGCAAGTCGAAGGATTGAAATTGATTTGCCTCGGACTCTTCCAGAGGGGCCGGCTGAAGTTGTCATTGTTCCGCAGCAGCGGACGGCGCAATTCAGTCGTGGTGCTGGGATGGATGCCGGGCACGTGTGGATTTCGGAAGACTTCGATGCCCCATTGCCGGATGAGCTTTTGGCAGATTTTGAGGGTTCGCGTTGAGGCTGCTCGTAGATACCCACTGTTGGCTGTGGCACTTGGCGGAACCTTTGCGTCTTGCGCCTTCGGCTCGAGCTGCAATAGCCGACAGCGAGAATGAGATTTTTCTGTCAGCGGCAAGCGTGTGGGAAATCGTTACGAAGCATGCACTCGGGAGCTCCGACTACCAGAGGCTCCCGAGTCCTATATTCGAACACGCCAGATCGCGACATCTATACGCTCATTGCCCATCACTGATGAGCACGCGTTGCGAGTGTCATCACTGCCACCATTGCACCGAGATCCATTTGACCGCATCATGATCGCACAGGCATTCATCGAAGGGCTTACGTTTGTTACTGCGGATCACATCGCGGCGTCCTACGAGGTGCCGATACTTTGGGCCGGTCACGGTCAACCGTAATCGGCCAGGAATCGTCGCGTCGCCGAACTGATTGTGCCACCCGGGCGCCCGCCGGCCCCGGCGGTTTTGCTCGAGATTGCTGCCGCCCAATTCAAGTCCGCTCAACTAAGCTGAGCGGGGGGTGCCGTACAATTGCTGAAGTGTTTGCAGCTCTTTGCAAGGAAGCGAGGACGGCATGACAAGCGATGGTAGGATTAGTGATGCGCCTTCAATCAACCCCCCAGAAATAGAGGAAAATGCTCCAAAGCGAGCAAAGCGGCTCCCTTTAGCGGCCCCCAAGGACACCAGCACGTTGTTGGTTCCCGCGCGGATCATCAATGAGGTGCTTTATTGTGAGCGCCTCATGTACTTGGAATGGGTGCAGGGGGAATGGGACGACAATTACTTCACGGCGGACGGTCGTGCGGTTCACAAGCGAGCGGATCGGCCCGGTAAGCCACTGACTTCACCCGAGCCAATATCCGAGGAAGGCGAACCGTTACCGTACACGGCCCGTTCCGTTTGGCTCTCTTCTGAGGCACTGGGGATTACCGCAAAGATCGATGTGGTGGATGTCGAGGGTAGCAACGTCATTCCCATCGAATACAAGCGAGGCAAAAAGCCTGATATTCCCGAAGGTGCCTATTTGCCCGAGCGCGCGCAGCTGTGCGCTCAGGTGCTTCTGTTGCGCGAACATGGATTTCAATGTGACCATGGCGAAATCTATTACGCCAAGGATCGACAGCGAGTGACGATTGTAATCGACGAGCCGCTGATGGCCCGTACCCGCGACGCCGTAACAAAAATCAAAGAAATTGCTGATGAAGGAGAGCTGCCTGCGCCACTGCGAAACAATCCGAAGTGCAATGGTTGCTCGCTGGTTGGCATCTGCCTGCCAGACGAATTGCAGGCGCTGGATTCATCTCCGCTCAATTTGCCGTTCGAGATGCCGGCTGCGGTCACTAATGACGAGCCCGAGGATGATCCCTGGGGGATTACTCAGTCCGCGCGAGATATGCCTGTTCGGCGACTATTTCCCGCCCGCGATGACCGGCTCCCGATCTATGTTCAGGAGCAAGGTTCGACGGTGCGGCTGGATGGCGAACGATTTATCATCCAGCGAAAGGACTCGGCCGCTGTGGAGGCGCGCATTGGTAATACATCGCACGTGGCCGTGTACGGGAATATCCACGTAACTACGCCAGCGCTTCGCACCATGCTTGAGCGCAATATATTGAAGCTTTCTATTGACGGGGCCGCCGAACGGCAGGACCTTAAATTTCCGCTGCGTTCGTGCAGCGGCCCCATTGAAGCGTCATTAAGCACTCGCAGGGCGCGTTCATATACAAATTTCCGCTGCGTTCGTGCAGCGGCCTCATTGAAGCTCAGATCTCCGTCAAAGGAAAAGTGAAGGTTTCGGCCAATTTCCGCTGCGTTCGTGCAGCGGCCCCATTGAAGCCGGTTGGACGAATACCTGGATACCGCAATTGGGCTAATTTCCGCTGCGTTCGTGCAGCGGCCCCATTGAAGCAATCCAACTATTGGGGGTGACGGGGGGCGTCGCTCAATTTCCGCTGCGTTCGTGCAGCGGCCCCATTGAAGCATCCGCAAAATCGCGCGACCTCGCTCACCAATGCGAAGTTTTTTTACCCATTTTGTCGGTTTGGAAAGGCAGTGCTAAAGTGGGACCATGTGGGCGACGATTTGTATACACCGACTTGCTTTTCTGGTCGCCGTCGTGTTGCTCGATTCGTGTGGAGGTGACGTTGCTGACAATCAGAATCTCGGTTCGACTGTTTCGTCCGGTGGGCAGGCAAGCTCTGCTGGCGGAACGGGACATACAACCGGGGGCTCAAGTTTTCTCGTCGAAGATAGTGGCATACTTGTCGGAGCTGGCTGCCCAGGACAACCCCCACGACAAAGCCCAGCCCCTTCTCAATCGGCAGGTGGAATCACCTACGGCACACCTTACACAGATGAGAAGTCTATTTCGGGTTTTGTCGTAAATGTTTTGGAGGAAATCATCACTCCGAATTCAATTGATGCTTCCAGTTGTGTTTATGGGTTGCCTGCATCGATGCCATTCATTCTCCAAAATACTGGGCTCGGCTTTCGAGAACCGATGAACTTGAGCGTGTGGTTTACAAACGCTAGCGGAGCTGCCGAAATGTTTCCCAACGTTGCTGCGGCCGGCTCCTGTACTGACTCAGGTGGGGGCTGGTACCTGAATGACAATAGCAGCAGGACCCCCGCCTTCTTCACACTGTGCCCGTGTACCTGCTCTCGAATGAATTCGATTGCTGGTACACTAGAGGTGATCGATTTCCCGCCTGTCATCATAAACTAATCGTGCCTCTGATTGACACCATGCGCGCGGCGGATTCTAGTAAAACGCGACGTTCTCAACCGTAAAATTCGCCGAACAGCCCGGTCCGCCGCTTACCGCACCAAGCTGCCATTGCACGGTGATAATCGTTGAGGGGTCAAGCGCCGTATTCGGGCTTCCACCGCCGAATGAAGTGAAAGGAACCTTGAACGTCGTCGTGCCCGCATCGGAGCCGGTAACCGGAGTCACAACCGACATCGGCGGGTAACAAACCGAGTTGCTAAAGGGGCAACTGCCGCGCGCGGCGTCGTCTTGCGAACTCTCGTCACCGCTGTAGTTGGCGCCGAGGGCGACTGAACAACCACCTAGATCGCCTGAAAAATCGAACTTTATGCCGGTGTGTGCCGATGCATCGACACAGCTCGAATTTACGAAATAGAGCCCTGCACCTGCCCAATTTCCGTTCACGGGTGGGACGAAACCGCCCACCATGTGGATGCCATTGCCATCGGGCGTCACCGTGGCACTCGGTGGAGTCTGACCGCTCGCGGCGTATGTGTACGAAGACCATTGGTGCGGCGCCGAGCCGAACGTCAACACGCTTCCGGATGTCGTGCCGAGCGTCGTAATCGTCGGGCTCGGGAGAACGATTTTCGAACAGACAACCGATGCATCGCTCGAGCATGCGTTGGCCAACTGCTGAGGACCGGCGTAGAGCGCGGCATCGGCACCTGAGACAAGTGTGACTGGACCCTGGCTTGCGCGGTGCTGCGCCTCGCCGTACGTCCAGGCTAGGGCGGTACCGTTGTCTGGTATTTCTATGGCAGAAATCGACAATGCCGGTACCGTGAACGTTGGCGAGGCAGGCGTCTGTGTGAGTCCCGTGACTTGAAAAGCCAGCGGCGCCGATGAAGTGCTCCAATTGACGACAATGACGTCCGTCGCGTTGTCGGCTTGATTGCGGCTGGAGTAGGTCCGAATGGTTGGCGGTAGCTGAGTTGAGTCCACGAGCGTGGGCCCGAAGTGATCAGCGTAGAGTTGGTAGGCGTAATACTCAGCGCGCGGCTTGTGTGCGGGTGGCAGACCGATCATGCCGAGTGCCCAGACATCGTCGTCACTGATGTCCCAGATGGCCGATGTCCAGAGATCGTGTTCGATAGACGTTCCGAGGCTGTCCGCGAGCCACAGCGCGGACCCCAAAGTGGAGGGCGAGGCGCCGAGTTGGCACGCGGTAGCGTTGTAGGCGACATTCATCTCCATGAGCGCGAGCGGCTTGTCACCGGCGCCCGTGTTCTGCATGATCGTGCGGACCGAGGTGAGCACGTTGCCGTACGCCGTCGAGTCCGACATAGCAGCGTCGAATGTTGCTTGCGTCGAGCTAAACGGGTAACGATGGATCGAAACGATATCGAAGAGATCGCCGCAGCTTTGAAGGATAGGGGTCAACCAATCGTAGCCGGGGTGGTACTGATAGGCCAAATCGGGGCCAACGATCTTAATCGTCGGGTCGACCGCTTTCATTGCCGTCACGTAGGCCCGCGCCGATGTGCAGTAATCCGACGGCAAATAGTTCGGGATTGCCGGTAACGTTGGGTCGACCCGAGAACCCTGCGCTGCGTAAATATCAGGCTCGTTACCAACCGAAAAGTATTTGATAGCGTAACCCTTCGTGACGTTTGCGTACGTCACCATCGCTGCAGCCGTGGCGGCCGTTGGTAGTTTGCCGTCGATGTCCGCGAGCAGCGGCACTTGGATTAAGGGCTCGGCACCGATGGCACGCGCGTACGTGACGGCCCTGTCGAACTGGGCATCGTTGAATGCGTCAGGGGTGTTCGCGTCGTTGTTGTATCCGCCCACTCGCATGATCGCGGGTTTGAGCGCCGCGACCTGTGCTTCAGTGCCGGTAACGTTGTCGCCGTAGGTCGGCATCCACATCCAATAATTCACCGACCATGTCGTGGTGCGTGCTCTGCGCGTTGCAGTCGACACGACGACAGTGCTGACGTTGACACTCGTGTTGCCACCAGCGGGACCTGCATCAGTATTATTCGCTGCCGCCATACCCCCGGTTGAACCCGCATCAAAGTGGCCACCCATGCCCCCTTGAGAGCCCGCGTCAACCTGCCCGATAGTCTCTGACTTGCCGCAGCCCACGGCTCCCGACGTGGATGCGAAGCCGATGACCGCCATCCAGGCCAACCGTCGAGTATCCAGCAGTCGCCGCATCTGTGACTCAATTTTGATCATGATGGGTTCTCCTAACGGTCTTGATATGGCCAATGCTCATAAACTAGATCCCGCCAAATATTCCTTTTGGGTCGTGTCGGCACGGAACCGTGCGAGCATTACCGGCATTCCGTTCATGTTAGCAAGACTTGGACCAATTTTTCATGGTGGTTGGCCGTGGCGACAGTCCAGTTCTCGGCGCACTGAGGTCCTGGTCATCACCCCTGCTCGCGCGCATTTTCGCGCACAAATGGGCGCAAGCGAGATTCAGCGCCAACTTGGACACCGCGCCGCCCGCTCCGTTCGGTATATTCAGAACGGTGACAAGTCTACTAAACGTAGACCGGTGGTCATGTACGTCTCGTCCGTTCACTAAGCACTTCGCGCGTTCCTCGCTGCGCGAGGAACGACTACCTTCGTGAGAAAGTGCAGCAGGCTGCACTTTTTCACTCCGGCTCTGACGTTTTGATTGTGTGGGTTGTCTTCCAGATTCCCTAGACCTGGACCACATCACCAATTTCGGAATCGAGAAGCCCTATGCATATGACACGACCACCAAGGGATCGGTCGAAGTCACGATTCGAGGCATAACGATTTATCCTGACGATGGTAAGAACTGCGCTACCTACGGAACTTTCGCCTCCTGCCGACCCTAATGACCTGGATAGGCCGTGGCCACGGTCCGGCTCAGAATCACAGGTAATTGGTTGGGGCGCGGCACCGTAAACAAAGTTCGGACTTCGCGCCGGGACTGACCAGGGGGCCACTTGGTTTTGTGGGATTTTTACGGCGCTGCGCTCAAGCTTGCTGCGGATTGATTTCTTGTGGCAGCATGGTGAACGAGAGGCAGTCCCGCACCAAAAGGTATTCCGTCGACTAAGGCACAAAAGGCAGACTCACAGATGCAAATTCACGGCAAGGCATGGTTGACATTCGTTGCAATTCAATGCACCGCGGTATCCGTTGTCCTCGGTGCGTATTACGGCATAAAGACGAATATGATTGCGCTAAGGAATGAAGTTCATTCTTTGGAGCAACGGGTTCAGCTTCTCGAAAGGTCGCAGAACAATCCGAGTACGTTGGCCCCTGCGAGCAATGTCGCTCAGGCGATTGCAACAGCGTCAGCCGCGCCCAGCGTTTCCGCCGCCGAACCCGAGCGAGCGCTCGACAAGAATGACCCGCCAAGCAAGACCACCCCCACTTCACCGGTGTCGGAAAAGCCTGGTGAACGGACCACATGCGTTAATAAGATGACACACACGGTATTCGCATGTGAAAGAGCCGTAAAGTGCTTAGGGCCTAACAATTTCGATGGAACGTACTTCAAGAACGTGCGAACCAAACTAGGTCTTGGTGACTCGGACTCGATGATGATTTGCGACGAAAAGACGGCAGAGGCTGAACCGGCACCTGCTAAAGCCAATTAGATCGCTCGCCCGGCATCCGCTGGGGGCTCGCCGGTATGTTAGCCGCATTCGTTCGGCGGCCGAGGGCCCGATTTGTTCCGGCTGCCCGACGTCGGGTGCATTGCAAGACAATCCCTTGCGGATCACACATTCGGTTATAGTCACCGGGACAGTTGACCTGAGACCAGAGGACAAAAATGATTCACAAAAGCATTCAGGACGTGCTCAATACACAAATCAATCTCGAGCAATATTCGGCGCAACTTTACCTTGCCATGAGTGCTCATTGCGAGACGAAGAGCTTTCGAGGCTTCGCTCATTGGCTCAGGATGCAGGCTCAGGAAGAGACTGCGCATGCAATGAAGCTAGTGGCGTTCGTGCTCGATCGCGGAGGTCGGCTCGAGCTCAAATCGATTGACGCTCCGCCCACGGAATTTGGTTCGATTACGCAGGTCTTCGAGAAGATTCTGGAGCACGAACAGAGGATCACGACCAGCATCAATGCCCTGTTCGAGCGTTCACGCCAAGAAAAAGACTACGCGAGCGAGATTACTCTTCAGTGGTATGTGACCGAACAAGTGGAGGAGGAGGCCAACGTGGGCCAGATTCTCGATCAGCTGCGCGCTGTCGGTGAGAAGGGCGGCGGGATCTGGTACCTTGATTCGAAAATGGGCAAACGCGGCAAGTCCTGAGCCGAGACGTAGTGCGCAGTCGACGGTCCTGCCGCAACAGTGGATTACACTCGGTACGCGTCTAAGGTAGCCGTGCCAAACGCCACCCTTGTTGCAAGCGTCCGACGAGGTCCCGACCATTGACCCGGAAACCTAACGAACGAATGGAAATGGTCGTATAGTGAGTCGATGCCCAGCAATTGGCTCGCGCTGTTCATTCTCGACTTCGTCAACAATTACCAATTGTTGCTGAGGGACGACGCTCAAAAGGCGGCCCGCCGATTCGATCATACTGTCTCGGTGTATGCCGCGGACCGAGATGCCGAAACGCAAGTCACACAGATTCGCGCCGTCCTCAACGAACCCGAGAATCGGCGTCCGAGCGCAATACTAGTGAGCCCTGTTCGCGAGAGTAGTTTGATTGGTGTGCTTAGTGATGCCGTAGCAAAAGGGATCCCTTGGATTTTTCTAAATAGCTGGTGTGAAGCCATCAGTAGCGTACGCAGAGAGCATCCCCAAGTGCCGGTGTTCTCGGTGTCCGCTGACCAGTCCGAAATTGGACGAACACAGGGCAAGATACTCAATCAAATTCTGCATCCAGGCGATGAACTTGTGTACATCCAAGGTCCGCACGGCACATCATCGGTCAATCGGCGACTCTCGGCAATGCAACAAGAGTTGGCGGGGCTGCTCGGAGTGCGCTGGTCCAATTACAACAGTGATTGGTCGGTGCAAGGCGGCTACGCGGTGATGACCAGTTGGCTGCAAACCTTCGCGAGCGGCAAGATTCCGAACTTCGTTGTGTGCGCTCAAAATGATGACATGGCGCTAGGTGCCCGCAAGGCAGTAATCGACTGCAAGAATGCTTCGAGCGCCCGATCACCGAGAATCGTGGGTTGCGATGGTTTATCGAGTTTCGGTCAGCGGCTGGTCACCGAAGGTCAATTCATTGCGACGGTGTTCGTCCCACCCGTTTCCGGAAGGGCGATTGAAGAACTCTTTGCAGCACTGCGTGGCGGGCCCCCACCGCTGGCGGAGATTAACATTGAAGTCGAATGCTATCCGCGACTGGAAAGTCTTGCTAGTAGGCGCGACACGGTGCACTTGGACAGGCGCAGCAACAACCTTAGGACGACTGCCAATAATCGACGCTAATTGTGCCCGTCCTGCGCAGTAGCTGAGCTATTCTGCGTCGGCTCGCGTTACCGCCGCGTGTAGGACATCCGTGAAACTCAGGATGCCAACTGGGGTCAGGCCGCGCATCACGGGCATACTGCGGACGCCCGACATGCGCATGAGCCGCAGGCAGTCCGCAATCAGGAACTGCTCTTGAACCGTGATAGCCGGGCGTGAGACGACATCCGCAACGTGGAGCTGGTCGAGTAAATCCGTGTCTCCGTCGCACAGGACTTGCACTATGTCTTTGGACGTTATGACTCCCACACAATGCCCCGCCTCACTCGGCACCAGCAGGCAATGCAACTTCTGCTGACACATTATCAAAGCCGCGTGCCGCAGACTCGCGTTCGGTTCAATCATGATTGGATGGGGTGTCATCAATTCGGCGGCGGTCAGGAGCTTGATATTCATGGAGTGAACCTTTCACTCTGCAGAGTCGAGGATTCTGGATCGAGGACAAACCGGGTAAATCTTACTGCCTCCGTGAGAGTCAACTGGGATTCACCGATGCGGACGCAAACGCCCGGATATGCCAAATGTACCTGAATAGAGGCCGTTTCGAGTAACTCTAACCGGCGCTTTGCCCGCTCCACCAGCCGCCTTATATTCACCCCATCCAGTTCCAAACGCACACGGCCAAGCTTGCCGCCCTTGGCTCTGTCGGTGCCGCGCCCGCCCATGCGCTCCGCGCCGCGCTTGGATTTCTGAGCGGCAATCAAGCGTTGTGCTTCAGAGATGGGTAGCTCCAGTGGTTCCCCTGCTACGAGCTGAGTGTCGGTGCCGTGACGCGCCCCGGCTTCCTTGACCATGATTTGGTCTTCAGCCGTTGCACTACCGCCGCGGAATCTGCCCGCTACCCGGACACGCGATGCCACGACTTCGCAATTGACCGATTCTTGGAGAGAAAGGACGCCCCCGGAATGTACAACTGCGGACTCGGCGTGACGGATCGTTATGTCCCCATCCGCATACAGTGCGCCGCCTACTCCGCCGCGTACTCCGCCCCGCACGACCAAATTGCCTCCAGCACGAACGCAACTGGATTCCACGCTTCCGGCAATATCGACATCGCCTGTCGCGGACACACTAAACGGCCTGCGCACTTCGCCACGCACGACCAGACTCCCTTGCATGTGCAAATTGCCCGAATGCAAATCGACCGGACCTTGATGCTCGTGGTGGTCGACGACGTCCAGATTCTGCCCGGGCCGGTACAGGACTACGCCATCACGCAAGGCGCGAATTGTGTTGTCTGCACCCAACTCTACGCCGTGAAGTAACTGCAGTGAAAGCCCCTTGACGGACGGTACGGGGATTGTCGTGCCGTCCACGGTCAAGCCGCTGCGCCCCGGTACCTCGGGATGAATTGTACCCAGGCAATCGCCGCAGCTGACCGGCTTGAGCAGTTCGCGATCGTAGTAGTCGAAGCTGCCGTCCTCCCGGATGTGCCCCGGTTGAATCCCCTGCGCAAACGTCAATTCGAGCCGTGCATCCTGCCCCGGCTCTGCCGCACGCCCCCTGGCTACGATTTCATCCTTACAAGCGAACTCTGGGTCAGCAATCGCCGAAACCAACGACTCACTGAACTCCGCGTCGAGCCCGACGGCAATTCCGCTCTTGGCAACGGCAGCTTCGAATTCGGTCCGCCCCACCGCTGGCCCAGGTGTCACCGTCACGAATGCAATTAGACCATCGCTCGACAGGTGCACGCTAATGCGCGAGGCATCCGGCACTTTGTCTGGCTTTATCTCGGTCACAACGGCAATACGGAGTCTTACCCGGCCCGGATAAGCCAGCCCGGGCCAAATTCGCTGAAAAACCGCGGATTTGCGCTGAGCCTACTGCAACGACAGCGCCGTCACGCAGAAGTTGAACGGATGCGAGGACACTGACTCGAAGAGTTAGCCGGGTTGAAGTCCCGCCCACCGGGTGGGATTCGGGTTGGGAGAAAAAAGCCCCAACTACTTCTTTTGATTGAGCTTCTCGAGTCGCTTGCGGTGTTCCGCGAGGAGTCTTGGAATGTCGGCGACAGTCAGTGTGTGTTCGTCTTTGCAAGCCGTGCACTGCACTTTGCTTCCCGGCCGTAGGCGCGAGACGGTTATGTGCATAGCTGCTTTGCAAGACGGACATTCAAACTTTACGGCATCACGGCTGCCCCCGCCACCGGAATTGCGCGTTTCACTTCGAGTAGGCGTTACCATTGGGCGAGGCTAGCACGAAACACGAACTTACCCAAGAGCGTGCCTCTCCCCCTTCGAGTTTCCCGGAGCAATTGCGCAGATCCAGAGTTTCGCCGATGCGACCTCAAGTGTCGCGGAGCGGTCAAACAGTGTGGGTTCCGAGAATTGTGCGACGAGCGTCTGCACGTGGGCGTCACGGAAAGTCGCTGATTGCACGACGCGAGGTTCCGTGCCGTCACGACATAAAAATATCATCGTGTTCACACGCCTATAGACCGCTAAACCCCTTGCGATACAGGCCTGCCTGCAGATCCTTCTCGAGTGCGATTGGGTCATGCGCGACGATCACGTGTACATCGGGCGGCAGCTGACCAATCGCTTTTACTTGAGCCGCAACCGCCGGGCGATCCTCTTTCATGAGCAACGTTGCAAGACGCGGGCGCCCAGTTTGGCGCGTGATATTGTCGAACGACCAGGCAATGTCACCTACGAACAAGAATCGCTTGCCATTCGCGAGCTCGACGTACACGAGCTGGGTGCCCGGAGTGTGTCCCGGCGCCTTTTGCAGCACGACTCCAGGCTGAATGGCGTACAGACCTTGATAGTCGAATGGCTCGAGTTGGTTGAGCGTTCCAGGAGGGAAGTCACCGCGCTCGAATTTGGGACCGCTCATCTGCTCGCGGGTAATTCGCACTTGCTTTGCAATTGCGCCAAAGTCGGGCGCACTTGCAACGCCATCCACGTGATCGCTGTGCTCGTGGGTAAAGATGACTGCACTTGCCTTCTTCATGGCTGCTTGCATGCGCTCGTACGCGGCCACGTCCATTTTGCTGCCCGGCATCTTTTTTGCTGCCGCGGGGCCCATCGCCGTGTCGATGATCAGAGAATGGTCGGGCCACACGACGCGATGCGAGAGCAGGACCATCCGATGCATATGAAAATCATCACCTGCAACGACCAGTGTTTGCGGGAAAGCAAAATCACCGATTTTTTCGACCTCGATGCTCTCCGGCAAAGGCCCGGTGGCAATTGCTGCTCGATGCAGGGCGTTCAAGTCGATTACATATTCGCTATTCGGTGATACGGCCGTGCCAAGTAGCCAAACCTTGGTGACCCAAAGCACGGCGACAATTGTGATGACGATCCACATCCAACGTTTGATGCGCATGCCTGGTGTTTAGAACGGCCTTCACGGCAATGAAACCCTCATCTTTGAAGAGCTCCCGAGTGTGTGCCGCCGCGTGTGAAAAGCTGGCAACTTTACGATCGTTTTCATGAAAAGGCCGTCCAGCTGCAATTCCGGAATGAGTTGAATTCTAAAGACTCATTTGAATATGAAAAGAAAATGCTCAATCGTCGGGCCGTACAAGGGCATCGACGACACATTGCTGAACGGTTGCCGGCTTTACCGGCAACGTTGTCCATCGTAATATCGAGGAATCGTTATGATAAATCGCTTTTCGCCTTCAATTTCCGCAGCAGGTTGTCTGAGCCTTTCGATGTCACTTCTATTGGGCGCTTGCTCCGGATCTGAAGCCAGTATCATTGGGTCCGGCGGTGGTGGTTCTACTGGAGTGGGCAATGATTCTGGCGGTTCAACGTCCGCGGGTGGCGATCTCGGCGGCAGCACCGGAGCAGGCGGCACTTCGGGGGGCCCTGGCACGGGAGGTAACGCAACGAATGGCGGAAGCCCCGGAAACGGGGGCACCAAATCGACGGGAGGCTTGGCGAGTACCGGTGGGGCGAATCCAAACGGCGGAACCAAGGCCACTGGGGGCATGGTTGCAACCGGTGGCTCGAAGACCAATGGTGGTTCAGTCAGTACCGGCGGCGCCAACGCTACTGGAGGCATGATCGCAACCGGTGGCGCCAAGATTATGGGCGGTACAACCGGTATAACGAGCACGGGCGGCGCAAAAGCGACCGGCGGCATGCCGGCAACGGGTGGCATGCCCGCAACGGGGGGCAAGGCAACGGGCGGCACACCGGCAACGGGTGGCACACCGGCCACGGGCGGAACTACGGCAACCTCTTGCACGTTCCCCTCAGGCTGGGCGCCTTCGAGTCCAACGTACACGACCTACTCATTGCCTAATGCGCAGACGGCCTGTGGTTACAATGGAAACAACAACACGATCACCAATATAGCCGTTGGGGCAAATTTCGCCGCCATTCCCGACGCGTCGAGCAACTTTGCCAATGGCAATCGCTGCGGCGCTTGCGTTCAAATTGGCAATGCGATCATCACGATCGTCGACGAATGCCCAACGTCGGGCGGTCAGAACGCACCTTGTGCGGCTAACCTTACGGGACACCTCGATTTGAGTATCGCTGCAGCGAGTGCCGCTGGCGTTCAAGGTGATCCTGCACTCAAGAATCAAGCGGCCTGGAAGTTCATCCCGTGTCCGATAACTGGGAACGTAATCGTTCGTCTCAAGAACGGGAACAACAATGAGTTCTACCTAGAGAACGAAATCTTACCGATTCAGTCGGTAACGTGCGCGGGTTCAGCAGGGTCACGCACCAGCTACGGGGCCTGGCACTTCTCGGCCAGTACTGTCGCCGGTGCAAGCTGTACGGCCACCGATATTGCTGGGCGCAGCATCACGTTCACGGTCGGAAGCACCCAGGGCCAAGACGTCAACACGGGCAAGCAATTCCCGAAGTGTAGTTGATCGATTGACGGCGGGATCTTGACCCACTGGGACAAGGGATTTCTGGGAACCGCGTCAGTTTACGCCCTCGCAGAATCCACCTAGCGATAGTCAGGCCGCAAGTCTCTCGATTCGCGGCGCCTACGTTGCGGGCCCAAGTTGCGGCAATGCCGGAGCTAATTGCCAAAGCGACGTCATTTACTACGACGATGTCGCTGTTAGTCAGTAAGTTTGCCCGATCGATTCAATCCGCCGCGGCAGCGCCTTGCCAAGTATTGGGGCCGCAGGTCCCTGGCCCTTACAGCGCTCCCGTTTACTGCCATGTGACGTTCACTTCGTCCTATTTGCGACGAGGTGTTCCGGCTCAAAGCTGAAACCTGGCTCCCTAAGTCGGCCTGCCGGTCTTGAGCTGGAGCCGGTGAAATAGCCGTGACTCTTGTCCAAGTGCCGCAGTGACCCCAGAAAAAACTTTCTACACGGGCTGCCTTTTCGAAAGTCTCATCGTCTCTTTTGCCTGATGTTGCTTCGGTAAGGTAACCCCCAGTGCGCGTGGTTTTTTGGTGAAGTGTCATTCATGTGCAACAAAGGTTCTATTGCCGGCGTAGAGACATTTTGTTGTGTTGGTGAGAATCGAGTCCACGGTGCTAAGAACGGGGCGTTCATGTTGACTAATGTACTCCGCGGCGTTGCTCTTGCTTTTGCTCTATCAACGGCGCTCGGGCTGGTTGCGTGCAGCAAGGATCCTCAACTCGACACGGTATCGAATGTCGACCTCAAACGCTTCCAAGGCAAGTGGTATGAGGTTGCCAGCCTTCCGCGTCCGACTCAGGCTGACTGCTATGGCACAATTGCCGTGTACACGTTGACCAGCGACACGACCATGAGTCTCGTGCATCAGTGCAATCTCGGTAGCATGACGGGGCCGCTACGTGAGTCGCACGCCAATGGTGTCGTGAATGATCCCAGTGTCGCCGCCAAACTCTCGGTCGATTTCGGTGGCGGCTTCTATGGCGATTATTGGATCATCGACTTGGGAGAGCACTATGAGTATGCCGCCGTCGGTCACCCGACGCGACAATACCTGTGGATCATAAGCAGGACTCCAACGCTGGATGCGGCGACGCTGGCGACCGTGCTAAAGAACGCTCAAGACAAGGGTTTTGATACCTCGCGACTTCAGTACACACAGCAGGCCCCTTGATTCAAAGCTACTCGTGCATCGGCGTCGGGCGAGCCGCATTCCCTGCGATTCTGGCTATCATGAGTACAGTTTCTGCAGCCAAAGCTTCGCCCCAATATCCAATCGAGCTACGAACGGCGCTCGACCTTAACTACACTCCCAGTTGCACGCTGTGTCACAGTTCAGCATCGGCCAGCAGCGCGGGGCCGGTCGACACTCCCTTCGGTAAATCGATGGTCGCACGCGGGTTGCGTGGTGCGTCGGCGCCGTACGACGGCGGTACTGAAACGGATGCCGGCACGGTTGACCCTTCCCTTGTCGCCGCGATCGAAGCCATGCGCAAAGATGAAGTGGATAGCGACGGTGACGGCATGGAGGACCTCGACGAACTATCGTGGCGGGGCGACCCCAATGCGTATGATGGTCTCAGGCCAAACAGCGCACCGCAAGTGCATTACGGTTGTCAAATTGCGAACAGTTTCACTTCTTTCTCGGGTTCCGAATTCACTATTCTCGTTGGGCTTGCGTTGGCGCTCGCCGGCCGCAGATTTCGCAAGGCCTGAGCACCGAGGATGTTGCCATGTCAATTCGCCATTACCGCATTGCTTCTGCCGCTAGCCTCGCCGCGCTGTCTTTCACCCTGCTGGCCTCCGCTGAATTGAAATCAATCGGGCCCGCTCAGATAGAAATGCATTTGCCGGGCGGAACGGCCGGTTTGTCAATCGATGGCAAGTCGTCCAAGGTGATTGCGGTGGAAGCGGGTGGCGTGATCACCGTCAGGGCAAGGCTCGACTGCGTGTCAGAAGATAAGGAACACACAAGTTGCCTGAAGACGGGCATTGCTATGCGCGACAAGCACCTTTGGAAGCATATCCAGGCTGACAAGTATCCGGATGCGGCGCTTGCTGTCGAACGCAGTCAGTTGAAGATCCCCAATGACAACGATAAGTCAGAGGGTGATGCAACAGGGTCGTTCACACTGCACGGGGTAAGAAAGCAGCTCAATTTTCACTATGCTGCCCAGCGAACCGGCAGTGATATCCAAGTTCAAGGTCATTTGAGGATCAACCTAAACGACTACAATATCGAGAGGCCGTCCTTCACTGGCGTACATACGGGCATGGTGGCGGACATAAAGGTACAGTTCAAGCTCCGAGAATAAAGATTATTCCTGATTTCTCGAGTCGAATCCTTCAGATCGCGTCCTCATTGTCGCGCAACTCCTCACCCGTGAACCCTACGGAGGTTGTCAGCCAATGCGCCGCCCCTTGCGGCAAGCTCAGGTTGCTCTACGTATAAATCTCAAGGGTAGGTAGGAGGAGGCGAATCATGTCGACAGTTAGTTCATATCCACCGACAGCACAAATGCTGCCATCCATTCCAGCTCGCGACTTGTTGCTTCAAAAGTCGAAACAGATTTGGAGTGTGGCGCCGGGGGACACTGTATACCGAGCGATTGAATTGATGGCGGAAGCCCGAGTGGGTGCATTGCTCGTGCTTGGAGCGGGCAGCTTGCTCGGCATCATTTCCGAGCGTGATTATGCGAGGAAAGTCATCTTGGTAGGTAGATCCTCCCAAGATACGCGTGTCGATGCAATCATGACTCGAGAGGTCATTACCGTCGAGCCCGACACGAGCCTGCAGGAATGCATGCAACTGATGACCACGCACCGGATTCGACACTTGCCAGTCGTAGAGCAGGGTCACGTAGTCGGTATAGTTTCAATTGGTGACGTGGTTCGCGAGGCGCTCGCTCAACAAAGCCACGCACTCGACGAGCTGCAACGTTACGTGACCGGAGAGCCCCGGCTTGCTCCCCGAGCTGAAGATCTGCTCTAAAAAGGACTATTTGCTCTGGATTTCCGTTTGGTCGGGCGTTTTCGGATTGCTGTGGTAAGAGTCGGCTCCAAGCGATCAACGCAGATCACAGAGGGGGGGCGGACCGCGTACACGCTTGGAGCCAAGAGGTTGATTGAGCCCGATAGGCACACCATAACTGCACGACACAGGTCGCGCATGATTATGGACACCTCTAATCTTAGCAATGATCTACCGTAAATCAAGGGGGCCCGAAGCAATTGCGTTTCACGACCCAATAATGACCAACGATTGTCGGCCTCTGCGCTATACGCCCCTACATAGAACGAAGCTGACTTACCCACGGTGACAGGCCTTGAACCGCCCCGGGCATTTTGGCGGCAGTGGGATTAGAGTCGCCGCATGCGACTCCCGCTCAGCCTGGTCCTCCTGGTCTTTGTCAATGGCTGCCCGTCCAAGGCCAGCCATCAAGAGCGGCCATCTGGACCGCGACCCTGCACTAAATTCGCCGAGAACTGCGAAATTTCCCCCGGAAAACTAGGTACCTGCGTCCGCCGCGACGATTGTAGCCAGGGTAATTGCTTCGTCTGCCAGTCGCAGCATTGAGTTCCGGCCTCGACCACTTCAGAATGGCCCTCGGGATTCTGCTTCGGTGCAAAGGGCGGTTGAGCGATTCGCATGCAAAAGTTTCAGTTCTTCAACTTACCTAGGCCAATTCAAGAACGGTTCATTGAGTCGACGCGGGGCAACGGTGCGCCCAAACCGCTGCTTTACCAGGCACCTGCCCAGAACCTGTGGGCGTTGGTGCTCGCCTTTACGGGGGGCTTCTTGTTCGCACTCTGCGCCGTATTGGCCCGAATTGGTTTCGGAAATCTCAACCATCGTTGGGCGCTGAACCCTCCCTTTGCCATTCTCGCTTACAGTGGGCTGTTGTGTGCGGCGGGTGCAACTTTGGTAGGGGCGGTACGCAATTGGAACCGCGACTCCAACGTGCCTTTTCGCCGGGGCCTATACATCTTTCCCGTCGGCGTCATCAACGCCCGAAGCGCGACCTTGGAAATGCACCCGATTCAGGAGCTCATCGAGCTTAGTACCCGAGGGACCCGCCTCCGAACGCGGTTTTCGGATGGAGCTTGCTTCGAGTTCAGGCGTGTTGACCCCCAAAGGGCTGGCAAAATCAAGGTCACACTCCTGGACGCGCAACAACAGCTGAAGGCTTCCACGAGCGAGCTATCCAGTCGCGACCAAGCTCTACTCGATCCGCTATACGACACGGGCTACAAGAACCCATTTTCACCGCATGAATCGATGCTGCCAGCGGCTA
>PMCK01000136.1:22090-27290 GCA_003154095.1 Myxococcales bacterium
CCGTCGGCGTACCGGGCGTACCTGGCACGGGGAGGCGTCAAGTCTGACGTCCGCGAGCTGCTGCTGCCGAAGGCCGAGCTGCGCGAAGCACAGGCTGCCGGCACCGTGGAGGCCGTTGAGCAGTACTTGGATAGTCATCCGCACTCCAAGATAACCAGCGATATCGAGGCGGCACTGCGCGTGTCACTACTGCGAGAACTCGATCAAGCTTGCAAGGCCGGCACGCTCTCGGCGCTGCGCGGGTTTCGAAAAGACGACCGGCATTTGAGTCTAGTAAAGCCGGAACTCGACGCGGCGCAAAAGGAGCTCTACCGCGCGGCTTTGACTCGCTTTCAGTCGCTGTCGAAAAACTCACCCGAACTGGACGCCTTTTTCGAAAAGCTTCTTGGCTACGCTGAGCTGCACGGGCCCACGGTCGAGATTAGATTTAGGCGTCGAATTCCGCCTTCGCTCCAAAGAGCGGACGATCAGGTACAAAAGAGCCCCTATTGCGACAATCCATCAGTGCCGCCGGCGCAGTACTTCGACGACGAACACGTCAAAAAGCGCGAAGCTACCGTTGCCACGGCCATCGGCGAACGCTTTGTTGACNNAAACCAAAGGGCGTGTTTGTCGGCGTCGGGCTAGTCTTCAAGGCGCTCCTACTGATTCCAGGCGAGCCTACGACACGCACCTTCGAGACCTCGACCTGGTCACCGCCCAACCTAAAGAAACTCGAAGCCGAAAACTGGGGCCCAGCAGAACTCTACGAATTCATGGCACAGGACGCATTCAGCCAATTCCTCAAGCGCTACCTCGCCAGCATATTTAAAGCCCCGAAATGACTTCTGGAAGTCTCACTGGTTGCTGGTTGCTGGTTGCTGGTATTTGCCTTGTACCAAGCGCCTCAAACAATGATCAACGCTTCTGGACACCGCATTCGGGGACGGGGAATAATAAATCTGCCCCGACTGCCGGGTACGTTCATCCCACCAAGAGCCCCCGCAAGATTCGCAACGCTACGAGCAACACCATCGGTGAGATATCAATGCCGCCCAAATCCGGCAGGATGCGGCGAATTGGTGCCAGTAGCGGTTCGGTGAGCGCACTTACGACGCGGACAATCGGATTGTCTGGCGGCAAGCGTACCCAGGACAGAATGACGGCTGCCAGAATGACCAGGGAATACAAATCGAAAATGCGCGCGAGCAACATCTAGACCCGAGAATGCCCCCAATTTTCGCCAAGTCAACTCTTGTTGATGGCACAGCGGCACGGAAACGCGGGTGTTTCCGCTTGCAATCCAGCCTGCGCCGACAACGAACAGTGCGGTCCGGATCGCATTTGCCATCCCTAAGGAATGAATCTGCCGGTCTCGGTGAGTGCCGCGATGATGCGCGAATCATTAGAAAGACCTGTGCGATATTGCGATGGCGCGCGTTGGTGGCTAAGATTCAGCTGAATTGCGCGATCCTGCCCGGCCGAGAGCCTCATGACCGAACCCAGATGTGCAAGGAATGTTCATGGACTACTCGTCGTTCTAGGCCTTGCCCAAGTCAGCCTGACGGTGGCCTGCAGTGGCAGTGACGGCGCGAAAATGGCTGCACTGGCCGCACCGAATTGGCAGCAGCGTTTGCTTGGTGTGCACCGAGTTTCTCCGATTGCTCCATGCCGCTTGACATTGGTTCAATCGGTCGGGAACACGCACTAATGCAGCACAAAAGGTATCCGAACACGTGAGTTCGATCCATTGATGGCGCTAGCCGCACGCGAATCCTCGATGCTGTCATAGACCAACAAGCGGGCATTGACTCCGGGGATCGAGTACTTTTAGCGACTCCATTTTCTTCATGACGGCACGCGTAGCCACGTGCCGATGTGCCAAGGTATAGACGGTTCAGAGGTGTTTCGCCCGCTTTTTTGCGCCATCGGGATAGCCTTCGCGCTTGAGGTCGAGCGTTTTGCAATCGGGCGTAATCTCAAAATAGTAAGCCCCTTCAGGGAGATCCCACAGCGGAGTCTTACTGATTTTCGCTCGGTCCAGCGTGAAAAAGAGCAAGACGGGTGGTTTGTCGCCGAAGAATTCCTGCTTCATCATGGGATCGACAGCGAGCGTCTGTTGCCCAAGTCCTTTCACGTCCGTATAGCCCACGTAGCCGGTCTTCGGACAACTTGGGTTCTTCACCTGGAAGTACCATTTACCCGCTTGAACCTTCAGGGACGTGTCAAGGGTAGGACGAGGAGCGTCTGGGGCGGGCCCGGGATCGGAGTTACTTGATTCACGGACATCGCAACTTCCGCCTAGGCCGTCGTAGTACACCTTGCATTGCTTGCCTTCGGGTGACGTGAATTCACACGCCTTCGATATACCCCCATCGGGCGTAAAGTTTTTGGGCTCGCATTCCGGTGGCTTTGGCGCAACATCCGAATTCTTTCGACCGCAATCGAGGTAACGCCAATTGTAGCAACCCCAGACGGAGGTCTTGTCGCGGCGAATGGAGATGCTCTTGCAATCCGCGTTGACGTCGAGACGGTACGTGCTCCCATAGTCGAGTTCAATCCCCTGCTTCCAGTCACCCTGGTTCTTTCGCAGCCAGACCACGGCTTTCCCGTCGGGAGCCGCGTCGCGGGCGCGGCCGGAGTTGTAGTCGAGCGCGAGCGCATCGATTTCGAGAATCGCGGTGCGCGCTTTGCGAGACTTGAAGCTGTAGTCCTTCTCCATTGGATACAGTGTCTTGTGCGCGTCGGGTTGGTCCGTGAACTCTCCGCTGGCGGATTTGTACGTGACTTTGAGATCGACCGTGCCATTGCAGCGATTGGCTATGGTGAAATAAGCGTGATCCTTTTTGACCCCCTCTTCGGTCTGCCAGTGGTTTACATCGCGAGAGCGCTTCTGGTCGGGTTTGGCGTTGTCGGCGGGGCGCGCCTCGGTTCTTTGAGCAGAGAACGAGCCTAGTGTCGTAGTGAGAGTGATGAACAGAATTGACGTTAGTTGTGAACGCATGATGGGGTACCTCAAGCTAATCTTGTGCCGATGCAAGTAGGGAGTAGTTTGGCCAGCTTTGAGCCGCCTCCGCCACCTGCGACTTTTGCCTATATCTCGAATCGATGGAATCTCACACAGAAAAGATCGTGCACGCCGATGGTTTACTCACGGCGGGTTATGTCCAGGCTGCCGTCATGACCCGATGGGAGCAGCCTTGGGAAGTGTCCCAACTCCGTCTTGGTGGGAATGCCTGGAGACGGGTTTGGGACATTACCGAATCGCAAGCGCGCGCAGCGACCGGAGCCCAAGATTATTCCTGGCGAGCGCTGGGGGGCACTCCAGGGACCGAAAGCGCTGGGATTATCGGCAGTTCGCGAATGCGCCTGCCCAGCACTGTGCGGATACGACCGAGAAAATGTACGAGTCACAGCTCGATCCGGTCCGTCACCCGACGTCACGAGCCCCAATAGCAACGGCATGTTAGCTGCTATACGCGCCGTCGAACGATTGTGTGTGCCAAGGTCATAGTTGAAGTTGATGACCGGTCGCATGAATTGAAACGCACTGCGGACTCGCGGCGGGACCGTGACCTCGGTCGGCTTGGGTATTGCGTGCTGCGGTTGCCGGCGGAATTGGTGCGGCACAATGTCAACGAAGCCGCCGCTCGCATCGTGGCCGCGCTGCATGTCATAACCTGAATTGTTTCAGTCCACCTGATCGTTGCTTATTGACTGGCTGCGCCCGCATGTGAAGGTCTTGTTGCATTTTTCATTACACTTTGATAACGTATTTTCGTGCCTTCGCAGCTTCACGATGTGCTGGTGCAATTCTTCCGAAATCGGCCGGAATTGGCACCAGCTCTGTTACACGAGGCATTGGGCGTCGCGCTCCCCGCGTATACTGAGGCGCGGATTGAATCGGCCACGCTTACTAACGTTCTGCCGGCTGAGTATCGCGCGGATATGGTCGTGTTGCTAATTGATGGCAAACCGGTACTTGGAATTGTAGTTGAGGTACAGCTACAACCAGACGATCAAAAACGCTACAGTTGGCCAGCCTATGTCGCGGGTTTGCGGGCTCGATTTCGCTGCCCTTGTTGCCTCCTAGTGGTGACTGTTGACGTCGGGACCGCCCGGTGGGCTTCAGCTCCAATTGAGCTAGGTCCAGGCAGCGCTCTTAGTCCGTTCGTGCTTGGGCCCGACGGGGTGCCAGTCATTTCGGACCTGGAGAAGGCCAAGAATTATCCGGAATTGGCGGTAATGTCGGTAATGGCCCATGGCCGGGGCGACGTGCAAACGGCCGTAAAGCTGGCCACTTTGGCCGCCCAAGCTGCCCTAGGCTTGGATGCGGATATGCAGGCGCTATACTTGGACCTGATTGAATCGGCACTTGGAGAGGCGGCACGAAAGGCATTCGAGATGATTCCTGAAACGTACAAATTCCAAGGACCGACGTACCTAAAGGCTCATGCGGAAGGGCTAGCCGAGGGTCGCACGGAGGGCGAAGCAACGGCATTGCTGTCGTTTCTGGAAGCTAGAGGACTCGCGCCCACTGAAGGTCAGTGCCAGCGCATCCTAGGCTGCACCGACCTAGACCAACTCAATAGTTGGGTGCGCAAAGCGGCAACAATAGTCGATGTGGAAGAATTGTTTGCACAGTAGTTTTTGGTCCCGATTGAACACCTGACGGGAGGTGTCCGCTCCGGTCCAACTGAGCGTTGCAGCTGACGGGCTGCGCCCGCAGCTGAATGCCAACGTTGGACTGATCGACTGATCTGAATAGCGAAGCCCTGATAACAAATCACCGCCTACTTCGAACTAGCGAAATCAAGATGCAACGCGGCACCTGTTGAGAACGTCAGCAACAAAGGTTCCACAAGTGTTGGTCCAACTGTAGTTTCCCCATGACGCATTGTAAAGCGCGTAGTTATTTACGCAATCTTCGTCAACGTCCGGGACTTCATGGCAGACACCACCAGACGAACTGTCGTCGTAGATCTTTCCAAGACCGGTCCCGTGTTCTCGATAGAGTCCGAATGTATTTGAGTCTGTCTCAATATAGGCATGCGAAAAGCCTGAAAGGATCCACCAGTAGTGTTGCCAGTCCAGAAGATACTCTTGGCAAGCGTATACGGTGAGACCTTGAGGGTCGCTTTGGTTTACTGGATCATTTCCTGAATACACGTAGAAATTGCTCTGATGTCCGCTGACCTTGCCGTCAGTGACGTACTCAATG
>PMCK01000136.1:27328-27690 GCA_003154095.1 Myxococcales bacterium
GCTGGGGTGCGGCGGACGAGCGTTTTCCGCCTCGCGGCAACCGGTTGCGTTCGGGCGAACCCCATGGGTTATTCTACGAATTCGCCTCGTCGGGGACAATGCAATTCGTCGTGCGTCAGCCGAGTGCGCCGCGCACTGAAACGTGAGCGCCTGCATCGAATGTGGCGCATTGCCCGACAAATCAGCCGGGCTCCGCGGGCGGCGCACAAGTCCCGCCATGCGCCGTCGCTTGCGCGAAGTTGAACCGCTCGCGCATGGCATGCCTTCTGCGCCATGGGCTGCGAAGCCCGGCTGATTTGCCGGGCAGTGGAGGTCTTCATGCAATGGCAATCTCGTCAACAACTCAAGTTCCAGTCGCTGCT
>PMCK01000506.1 GCA_003154095.1 Myxococcales bacterium
GAGCAGTTTGTTTTTCGAATGTGCGTAGTAACTCGTCTGGCAACGTTTTCGAGAGTTGAAATGCGCGGCGCACTAGGCGGCAAAGTGACTCAAGATCGGGCGCCGTTCGGCCACTAACAGCACCCGGCGGAATTGGCCATGGCATTGGAATGCCATATTGACCCAATGCTCGCGCTACCTGAAGCTGAGAGAGGCCCACCATGAATACTGCGTCGGCGAACTTTGAGAGCCAGATGTGAAGGGGAACGTGCGAGCTAGCGAATACGAGCCAGTCGTCTTGCCGGGGAAGGGCTAGATCGAATCCGTTGTCAGTGGCGGCTTTCTCCAGCAATGTGACGGTTACGGGTGACATTGGCGCGGTCATTATTTCAACCCCGCGGCTATTCGCCGGTCCCGCCCGACCAGGCCAGCGAAGATTAGATGGGCTGGCACGGGGTTACCCTGGCCCAGTTTCGAGAAACTCGTTGAGGCGGTCAGCAATGAGTTTGCGTCTGCTGACTAGGAATTGTTTGTAAACGCCGACGCTCAAAGAATCGGGGTCGGTCGGTATGCATTGTGCTTGAAATGCCAAAATCCCTGACTTGGCAATGGCGTCTGGAAAGTAATCGGCAGGCTTGTCCTTGCCGATGTTGCGGTTGGTCCTTCCCCCAATAAAAGCAAGGTTCGCTATATCGTCCGCTTCACGGGGATCCACCGATCCTTTGAGTATCGCTTTTGGAAATATGTGATGAAACTGCAGCCTATGGGTGTTCCCCGTGTGCTCAAGCGAAATCTCTAGCTGAGATTGCCAATCGCGTGCACCTCCAGCCTTGAAGGCTAGAAACATGGTCTTGAACAGCGCGCTTCTCTGATTCCTGCCCTCGAGTTCGTCAGGGGTGATATCAAGACGCCCCATTTGTAGCCGAAGCCTATCGATGAGTTCATCAGCGGAGGCACCTTGACGCAACAACGCTAAGTCCTGATCGAGAATTGTTTCACTCGAACCCCGTGAACAACGTCCTTTTGCGTTTGCCAACATTACCCAGTGGCGCAAGCGACTCGCGTCTTGTTGGCTCAACTGATAGCCATGCTTGTGGCCGTAGAAGGCCAGACAGACAATAAGGAATGGCGAAGACAACAACGATTCGCTGTGAATTCTCGCATTGCTTCGCAGAAAGTTCAGTGCGAACTGCATTCCAGGCACGCTCTCATCCCAAGCGCTTTTGAGGACGTCCGCGGTCAGGTTTCCCACAGTAAGAAAGCGACTTTGCCCCGTGGCGAACACAACGAGATTCTTCAGAAACAAGCCCAGATCGAGCTCAAAGCCCTCATTCTCACACTGTCGCTGAAAGGCCTGAAATATCTTCAGAGCGCCTCGCCACTTGGCCGTAATTTGCGCGAGCGCCAAGTCGGACCCACGCAGCTTGGCTCCAAGTGAGTTGACGCGTACAAATATCTCAGTGACTTCGTCGTAAGACAGCGTCCTTCCAACACGTCCATTCGATACATGTACTTGCGAATTGCTCGGAGCTTTGCGAGGCGTTGGCTGTATTTCTTGAATCGCGGGTCACTGATCTTTTCGATCCCGGCACGCTCAAGAAAGGGGGCATCTTCGTCAGTTTTGAAGACCTCAGTAACCTTGACCCAATGAGGTAGTTGTTCGAGTTTCTGGGTTGCAACGACGAACGCCATCTTGTCAAAGCGACGCTGTAGCTCGTCCTTGTTGACGTCAGCTTCATCGTCGCCAAGATCGTCATCGTCGTCGTCATCTCCGTTCTCGTTCACCTCAGTCACGGTAGCGAGCTGATCTGGGTGTTCTAGATTGAACAGTAGATCGATCGGCTTCTTTCTGCCTCGTACGCGGACAAGCTCCCCACGAATGACAGCCGAGAGAGACGTGAGGCGTTGTTGGCCGTCGAGCAGCAACCTGGTGCTCTTATACGGGTTGTTCTGCTGCGCAACGGCGAACTCCTGCAGAGGTACTACTTCGTCTGTCTCCCACAGCAAAATGGCTCCAGATGGGTAACCTCGATAGAGGGAGTCGAGGAGGTCACGAACACGGGGTGAGCGCCACACATATCGGCGTTGCATTTCCGGTAAGCGAAGTTCGCCCCGTTCAATCATGCCGACAAGTTCTTCTACAGTTG
The DNA here is from genome assembly GCA_003154095.1 of Myxococcales bacterium. Taxonomy (GTDB): domain Bacteria; phylum Myxococcota_A; class Polyangia; order Polyangiales; family Polyangiaceae; genus FEN-1139. Next base: position 2,127 of record PMCK01000506.1, read on the forward strand.
CTTCAGCTTTGGACATGTTTGCTTGGTCTCCCCGCGTTCACCTGCGGATAATCTCATCATAGCGCCCTCCCCAACAACCTCGCTTCATCGGGTGCACCCCGCAAGCGCAAACGGACTCGCCCCATCAATGGCTTCGGCGGTGCCGTCGTTGTCGTCACGAATGATTGAAAGAAGGGCCCGCCTCGTTTTTCGAGTTCTTGAAAGGCATTCAGATAGTTGAAGTATAAAAGACCCATGTCCGTTTCGTGCGGGCTGTCGTGAACAAGAAAGGCGGGGCCTTGCACCGCGCCTTCGCCACGCATGGTCATAGCAACGAGGTCAAATATGAGCACATCCAACACCGAACGGGTTTCGCCGTTCTTCCGCAACTGGGCAGTGACGGTATTAGCGCTGAAGCTCACGCCCGTCTCGACTTCATCGCCCAGGATCAGGCGAGCGATGTTGTCATAAAGTTGGCGAAAGCGATCACGTCGTTCCAATATTGAGGTCTCGGCTGAGAAGTCATACTGAACATGTGGCGGCGGCAATTCAGGCTTCTCGGGCGGCTTCGGCGTTGCATCATGACCAACACCCTGCACGAGGCTGGCATATTCGTCCGCTTCCGTGAGGGTAATCTTTGCGTGTGTAACTAGCTCTACATGCCGCCTACGCTGCGTATCGAGGTCCGCTTGCGCTCGTTCGAGTTTGCCTTTGACCTGGGTCTGTTCGCTACTCTGAGTGCTCTGCAATCGCGTACGCTCAGTTAATTCGTCTTCATGCCTCCGGAGATTCTCCGAGATATCTCTGATGTCCTGTTCACACTTAGCAGCAAGCCGTTCACGTTCCTGGCGAACATGTTCGCGGTCAGTCGAATTGTTGACGGCTTGGCCGCAAGTTGGACAAGTCCCGGCATCGTCTCGCCATCGAGCATGTTTGAGCTCTTCACGTGCTCGTCTCTCCCTTAGAAGGTGGGTGCTCAACATGTGGGTCATGCCGCCGAGGCGTCTGACCGCTTCCTCGGATTTGCCTTTCTCTGCTGCGATGTCTGCAAGGCGATTGGTCAACTCATGAATTTTCGCTTCTGCGGCACGTAGTTCAGAAGAACCAGCCTCGACTTTTTCTAAACGAGCTTTGGCAACTCTTCTAAAAGCAGCTGCGAGGACAGGAAGATCGTCCCCGCCGATTTCAACTTCGAGTGATCGAGTCAGGCGTGCGCGGAGTGCTTGCGCACGAAAACTGGCATATTCTCGCGACTTGGTGTCCGCTTTCTTTTCGTCGGAGCCGATTCCCTTGGACCTGTGTTCCTCCGCCTCAGCATAACTGTACAAGTCCAAGAGTTTGAGAAGAGTGTCCTGGCGAGTCTGGTTGCCGCCTCGGGCTGGCACCCGCCACGTGGCAACGTCGGTCAGACGGGTCTCTTGGTACCTTGTGCAACTCTGAAGGAATGTGGACCAAGGATCGTCCAGGCTTTCTGTGGACAATACGCCGGCCAATTTTTGCAGATACTCTGCAAGGCTGTCCTTCGCGGGCAGCTTCTCAAGCTGACCAAGTTGTTCCAGATCCGTCCCTGGATTTGCAACACCGCGGTTGCTGTGCGCGATCAACCGAACGACGGAAAGCGCTTCACCATCGATCTCCAATACCGCCCCGACTCGCGCCTCACCCAAGCTGTCGTTGAGGGCAGAACGCAACTCGCCCTTGATGTCGTCGCCGAGTACGTACCGCAGAAG
>PMCK01000666.1 GCA_003154095.1 Myxococcales bacterium
GAGGAAATACGGTCGAGAAGCTGCTTGCCACCGCGCGCAAATAAATCGCCGTGCCTGCCGGCTTTCACGCGTACAATGGTGGAGCCAACGATCAACATTGCGATACGCGTCCCCATGGAGAATGGTACGACTTCGTCGGCATCGCCATGAATGATCAGCGTGGGTACACGAATGGCGCTAGCTTTCGAAGCAGTGTCGAAACGGTCGGGCAGCAGGAGTTCCGGGAGCGAGACGAATGCGCGNNCTACCGAGCGACGTGCCCCAGAGGACTACGCGCTCCGGCCCGTATCCACGGCGGGCGAGTTCGTCGAGAGTCGCCTCGGCGTCACGATAAAGCCCGTCTTCGGTTGGCGCCGCGCTTGGCCTCGATAACCCATATCCCCGGTACTCGGCTAGCACGACGTCCAAGCCTCGCTCGGCCAGACCTCGAGCGAGCCACAGCGAGTCGACCATGGTTTCTCGATTATTGTGAAAGTGCACGACTACGTGAGCATGCCTGCCGCCCGACACGGCAAGCGCGTGAACAGTCTCGCCGTCCGATGCGCGAAATACCCAATGCTCGACCGACGCGGGAGGAGCAGCGAACGGAACCTCGTGATTCGGAAAAAGGTAATGCCTTCCGACAGCTCGAATCGACCCAGCAACCGTGAGAACTGCCAAGAGCAGCACCGCCGCAGTCTTATGAACGCGCATTGTTACAGCATGTGGTGCGGCCGGGGGCTTCGCCATTGCAAATCGCGAAATCGCGCCACCTGTGTTTCCGGCCCAAGGACTCTCTCGCCAAAAACGATGGCTCAGTCAGACGAATGCTGCCCTAATGACCCTCACTTGTTGAAGTGCACCTGAAACGGCCCAGGGCGTGCATGGATCGAACCACAATGCGCCTACCTTCGTCGATGTCTAGCCGAAATTCCGGAGTCGAGTGGTGACACCGTGGGAATATGCGATTGCCGCGTCCTTCGTGGACACCGCGCACGCGGCTTTTATGGTTGCCTACTTTGTGGGCATCCCCCTGCTCTTCTTCCATCGCTGGCCACGTTTATCCCGCATCTATGCAGTCTATGCGGTCTCGTTCGTTATTTTTTCGCAGGGTTCCAAGCTGCTTTGGGGACATTGCTTCCTCACTCCGCTTGCAGGCGAGCTTTGGCATCGGAGTGGGACGTCGGTCGTTGCCGCCGAGTGGTTTACCGTGCGCCTTTCGAATCTCGTTTTTCATTCTGCACCCTCGCATCGGAGCATCTCCTGGATCGGTGACGCGTTCGTTTTAGTCACGGCCATTGGTGCCGTTCTACGACTTCGGTCGCACGCTGATAGGCACCCACCGAGCGAAGGAGATATCGTCGTCGCAACGCCTGCCCTGACGCTGCCAACCGCCAACTCGCACGTCGACGAAAAGGCCTGGCACACACCGTGACGGGCAAGTCGGCTCTCGCAGCCTGAGGCACGTATGGTGCCCGCTAGTCTTTTCCGACGCCCTGGCTTCTGGCTCGCCATTGTGTTGCTTCTTGCAGGAGTAGCGTTCGGCTTTATGCGAGCACGCGGGCCTAAGGTGCGCACCGTGACCGTGACGCGTAAGGATCTCGAGCAGCACATCTTGGCGAGTGGTCGCGTCCGGGTATCGACGCGTGTCCAAGTGTCAGCACAGTCTCCAGGCCTCGTCCAAGCTGTCAATGTACGTGAAGGGCAGCAGGTCAAGGCCGGCGAGGTCCTCATTCAGTTAGACGATGCAGAGGCGCGTGCAGCCGTGGTCCTGGCAAATGCAGCCGTAGGTCAAGCAAATGCCCGCATGAGTCAGCAGCGACGTGTCGGTGCTGTTGTCGCTAATGAAGGCCTTCGGCAGGCAATGACGAATCTTGGACATGCACAGACGGAGTTAGCCCGTACCCAGAAGCTTGCAAGCTCTGGGTCGGTTCCACAGGTCGAGCTTGACAATGCGCGGCGCGCTGCCGATCTCTCAACTTCGCTCACAACCACTGCCGAAGCGCAACAAAACTCCGCCGCTCCACACGGCGCCGATACGCGAGTCATGCTTACGTCGCTAATTCAGGCACAAGCGCAACTCGCCGCTATGACCGTAGGCCTCTCACAGACCAAGATTCTGGCACAAGAGAATTCTGTCGTGCTCACTCGAACAGTTGAACCTGGGGATGTGGTGCAGCCGTCGCGCACGCTCCTGGTCCTCGCATCGAATGCGGACGCTGCCCAGTTGGTTTTCCAATGCGACGAACGGAACCTTGCGGCAATTCATGTCGGGCAGATAGCCCGAGCTTCGGCGGATGCGTACCCAGACCAAGTATTTGACGCAGACGTTTGCTACATTGCGCCGTCGATTGATCCAGAGCGCGGCAGCATCGAAGTGCGATTGCTGGTCCGCAATGCTCCCAAGTTCCTGTTGCCGGATATGACCGTGTCGGTTGACCTCACGGTCGCAGCAAAGAAGCAAGTTCTGACCCTTCCGAGCGAGGCGGTGCGCTCTATTGCATCTCTCAGGCCTTGGCTTTTCGCCATCCAGCGCCAGCGCGTCATCCGGTTGGACGTGAGGCTCGGCATCCGAGGCGAGGGTACCGTCGAGATTGTGTCGAGTCTTCAGGAGGGAGCAGTGGTGGTACTGGCGGACGCCCAACTCTTGACAGTTGGTCAGCATGTGCGCGCTGTGCGAGCGGAGCTCTGATATGCCGTTCGCCTGGTTCGTAGCACTCCGATATTTGCGCGACGCGAAAGGCCAGACGGCGCTCATCCTCGCTGCTGTATCGGTCGGCGTTGCTGTCGTCGTATTTCTCTCAGCGCTTATCAATGGGCTTCAGGTTTCTCTCATTGAAAAGACCCTGGGCTCGCAGGCGCATGTCACGCTGCACGTGCCACGCGAAGTCCCGCGGTTGCTTGTCGCCGCAACGCCCGAGCGAGGAATCGCTAGCGTGGTGCTGCCAGCGCCGCAGCGGCTACGTTCGATCGACCAATGGCCCGCTACGATGGGGGACATCGAACATACGTTCGGCGTCAGAGCGGTCTCCCCGATGGTCGTCGGTTTCGGTTTCGCAAAACGCGCCGAAGCCAAGGAGGCGATTGTCATTCGGGGTGTCGATCCAGAGCTACTGCTCGCCATTATCGACATACACAAAAAAATCGTCGCAGGGCGATTTGACCTGACAGGGACAGATGTTGCAATTGGCTCGTCACTCGCACGCGCTCTCGATGTGGGAATAGGCGAAAAGATCCGCGTCACTACCACAGAGGGCGTTGACGACATCGTGACAATCTCGGGCATCTTTAAGTTGGGCAACGAAGGTATAGATAAAACCTGGCTCATTACCTCGCTACGGCATGCACAATCGCTGTATGCGCTTCCTGGGGGCGTGACGACACTCGAACTTAAGGTTGATGATGTATTCGACGCCGAGCGCGTCGCGAGCACGCTACGTGAGCGTTTGAACCTCGACGCCGACAGCTGGATGGGGCTGAACGCAGAGCTTCTTACGGGACTATCCGCCCAGAGCAATTCAAAAATGTTGATACAATTTTTCGTCACCGTCGCAGTCGCGCTGGGTATTGCGAGCGTTCTCGCCGTGTCTGTGGTCCAGAAGTCGCGCGAAATCGGGATTCTAAGAGCTGTAGGTACGGCTTCGCGTCGTGTGCTCGCTGTGTTCCTCATCCAAGGCGGAGTTCTCGGCCTGCTGGGCTCGCTCGTAGGGTCGGGCCTTGGCGCAGCCTTGGCTAAGCTCTTCGAGAACGTCATGCGCGGACCAGACGGCGCGCCGCAATTCCCAGTGGTCCTCAACCTTCCACTGTTTGCGAGCGCGATCGCGCTCGCAACAGGTGTCGGCTTACTGGCCGCTGTGGTCCCGGCGAGGCGCGCTTCTGGCATTGATCCGGCAATGGCAATTCGCAATGGTTGAACCGCTGCTCCGTGTCGAACGTGTCGCCAAGACATACGGCGAGCACGTGCAGACATGTGCGCTTGCTGGCGTCGATCTGGTCGTCGAGAAAGGTGAGTTCGCGGCGCTCACTGGACCATCGGGTTCCGGCAAGAGCACACTCCTGAACGTCGTAGGGCTGCTCGATCGCCCAACGTCTGGACGTATCTTGCTAGCCGGCAACGACACAAGCGGGCTCGACGAGAGAGGGCTAACTGAGCTGCGCGCGCACACGCTTGGCTTCATCTTCCAATTTCATTACCTCCTGCCCGCATTCACTGCATTAGAGAACGTGATGCTTCCAGCCTGGGGCTACGAAGGATTTCCAAGCCGTGCCATGCGCGCCCAGGCGGAGGAATCGCTCCGTGCCGTAGGTCTGGCAGATCGTATGCATTTCAAAACAACTGATCTGTCCGGTGGTCAGCAGCAACGAGTTGCAATCGCGCGAGCACTCTCGCGACGGCCTCCGCTTGTGCTCGCCGACGAGCCAACAGGCAACCTCGATACGGAATCAGCGAACGGGGTCTTTGAACTGATGCAGAAATTCAATCGTGACAATGGCACCACGTTCCTAGTTGTCACGCACGACGAACGAATTGCCACTCGCTGTGACAGGGCAATCGATTTGGTCGACGGGCACATACGTACCGATGTGCGGAAGGGCGGAATGCCTCGCGGACTTCCTCAACCGTGATCCAGCCAACCCGAGCATGAAGATGACAAGCAACCGCGATGACCCGCTACACCTCAAGATGCTCCGATATCAGGATTCACAAAACCGTTCATTACGTCGCAAGTTGGGGATACAATCGAGCGCCAATCAAGGCGAGGACAGTCGTGCACAAAAGGACGACGGCATAGTCGTAACCCAACCCAAAGGAACTTGCGCTGCCGACCAGCATGCAAGTGCGCAGGGCATCGACAACGTAAGTTAACGGATTAAGGTGAGAAACGGTCCGGAGCCAACCGGGCATGATGGCGGTGGGGTAAATGGCGTTGCTTGCAAAGAACAGTGGCATGGTGAGCACCTGCCCCACTCCCATAAAGCGCTCGCGCGTCTTCACAATGCACGCAACAACCAGTGAGAACGTCGAGAACAGCGTCGCGGCCAAGATAACGATGAGCAGGACATTGAGGAGTGCGATGGGGCTCCAATTCACCTTCACCCCGAGCAGTAGCGAGAGACCGTAAACGACGGCAGCCTGCGAAAGGGTGCGGACACCTGCGGAGAAGCCTTTACCGACCACCAGTGCCGCGCGCGGAGTAGGACTAGCGAGGAATTTTTGCACAATGCCGAGGTCGCGTTCCCAGATGACGTTGATGCCGTAGAAAATAGCTACGAAGAGCACACTTTGCGCTAAGATACCGGGCGCAATGAAGTCTAAATAAGGAATATTGCCCGTGTGCATCGCGCCGCTGCGCGAAAATACTTGACCGAAGATGAGCAGCCAAAGTGCCGGCTGTAGGGCGCGCGTGATGAGTTCTGTGAAATCATGGCGCAACTTGCGTATCTCAAACTCGGTGATGACGAACGTCTTCTCGACGAAACCGAACAGAGAGTGGATGAATGTGTTGGTCATGGTGTAGGAGTTAGCCAAGGCGCAGGGCTGTGGCGCGTTCGGCAGATACGTCGCGAAACGTGCCGCCGGAATCGAGGGCGCTGCCGGCATAGTGCACGAAGACGTCATTTAGAGTGTGGCGCGCGTCACCTAGCGACATCTCGAGTTCTTTGCAGGTGCCTAGCGCCGCTACCTTACCGAGGTGCATTATTGCGATGCGGTCACATTGGCTCTCCGCTTCCTCGAGGTAGTGCGTAGTAAAGAACAGGGTTGTCCCGTAGTTGGTGCGCAAGTCGACGAGATGTTTCCAAACCGCGTCGCGTGCAATCGGGTCAAGGCCAACCGTCGGCTCGTCGAGGAAAAGCACTCGTGGTCGGTGAAGCGTTGACTGCGCAATTTCGAGGCGACGGACCATTCCACCCGAGTATTCGCTCACCAGTCGACCGCCGTCGGCAGTTAGGCCCATAAACTCCAGTGCCTCGCGAATGCGGGTTTGCTGCTCGCGATGTGGCAGGTCGTATAATTTGGCAAAGATCAGCAAGTTCTCGTAACCGGTGAGCGAACCGTCTACCGAAACCGACTGAGGAACATAGCCAATCGCGCCGCGAACTTTGACGGCTTGAATCGTTATGGAAAATCCGGCCACGCGCGCCTCGCCTGAGGAGGGCGGCAAGAGCGTGGTGAGCATTTTGATTGTTGTGGTTTTGCCGGCACCGTTGGAGCCAAGTAGGCCAAAAACCTCGCCAGCATTGACAGACAGAGTGAGACTATCGACTGCCGTATGCGCGCCAAAGCGGCGAGTGAGGGCCTTGATCTCCAAAACGACTTCGCTCTTGTCCAAATCTTCACCAGCTCACAGCAAAAGGATTAGGAGAGAGTGGCCAGAGCTTCTTTGCTGAAACCAACAAGTTCGGCGGAACGCCCTTCGTGGATTTTGCGCGCCCATCCTGAATCCGCAAGAAGTGGNNGTCACCACGGTCAAAGCGTCGCAGAAGTTCATCTAAGGAGCTTGGTATCGAGGTTTCACCCCGAAAGGCGCCAATGAAATCCCCCGAAAGGCCAATTGAGCCGACCGTTATGGTTGATTTGCCCGTCAGTTTTTTGGCCCATCCAGCAAAGTTCAAATCCGAGCCGTTGAATTCGGGTTCCCAGAACCGGCGCTGCGAGCAATGAAAGATGTCAACACCAGCGGCTGCCAACGGAATTAGCCACGCTTCCATTTCCTCGGGCGTAGTCGCGAGCTTTGCAGAATATTCTTGAAGTTTCCATTGCGAGATACGAAGACTGATTGGAAAATCCGGGC
>PMCK01000498.1 GCA_003154095.1 Myxococcales bacterium
CCTCACGAATCAGATCCTCAACTTCTTGTTCCTTTCCTGTGTGCTTGGCAATTGCACGCAGCCATCCGTCTGTGTTCTCGATACCCATGGGCGATGGATAAAGGAAGTACGGAACGCCATACTTCTGCTCTAGCCCCCGAGAAAGGTAGTCAGTGTAAGATGGGCAAAGTGGGGCCGTGACGGCAGCTTCGGAGAGCTGCTCGAAGTCTTCCACGCTGGCAAATTCGGGCACGAAGTTGGCTCTAAGCCCGAGTTTCCCGAGCAGACGTTTTATCTCGAGGCGGTCCTGCCAAGTGTACGACAACATGCTTGCCACGTTGACCAGATCCGCCTGCTTCTTCTTCGGTTCGCGGACGAGGTATTTCAAAATGCCGTGCCAGAATGCATCGTAACCGGTTTGCACCAGCCGCGAGCGCACGCCCTCGCAATGAACGGGCACAATTTTGGCTTTGACCTTCGGCTGCACCTCGCCAATCGCCCCCTCGAGATCTTCTCCAATGATACCGGCAGTGCACGACGTGAGGATGAAGATCGCTTTGGGATTGTATCTCTGATCGGCTTCGCGGATGGCGAATTGAAGCTTATCTGAGGCCCCGTGCACAACGTCTACCTCGTTTAGGTTCGTTGTAATCCACTGAAGATCGAACTTTTCGGGTCTTCCGAGCGCAGGCGGAATGCCGCGGTAAAGTTCACGGTAACCGAGCGCCGAAGATGAGCAACCAACCGGTGCATGAAAGACAACAGCAGCATCACGGACGGTGGTCACGCGAACGGTAAGGTAGAAGTTCAGGACACAGCCGGACGACTGCTGGAACTCTCGCTCGCGGTTGCAGAGGGTGCCGTTGCGCGCTTTGGCTACCAGCTCGCTGGCTTGGCCAAAGAAAACGTTAACTCCGTTGGCACGTTGTTCGCGATTGGGGCAGGTCTTGGTACCCAGGTCGATCAGTTGCTCATTCGGTTCGATATTGCTCACATTTCGCTCCTTCGGCGTGAAACGTGAGTGTGCAACGATTGTGCCCCGACAATCGCTTCGTGACTATCGAGTCTCCACAGCGGCTAGCAGCGCGATCTCGGGACACGAATCCGTGACCTGTCACGGCGGCCGTGAAATGCACAAGAAATATGGGGATGGCGAACGCGCCGGGTGCACGAAAAAAGTGCGCCATCCGCGGGCAGTTCAGCCCCGGTCAATGCCGTTGCCTAAGGCTTCGTCGGCGCGGTGCTTTTTCGCGCACTTGGTCCGATGAGCGTGCAGCAAGCTCCTCGACGATGAGCGTATCTATTTTGGCGTGCTGCGCCTCCTCTTGCCAGTGGTGTTTCAGTAAGTTGGCAAACTGAGGATCAATGGTGACGTCCGACTTCATGCTCTCAAGGCAGTGGTTTTGTGTGAGCCACTCCAGATGCAGCACCAAAAAGGCAACCCCGAGCTGGCTATGCGCAAGCACTGTGTCAGACACCGTCTTTGCTGGACCAATGTTTTGTGGAACCACGGGGAATACCCGCGCGAACTCCTCGCCGAACGCCTGAAACAATTACTGGTGTTTGGCTTCTTCCTCGGCAAACGTTGCGAGTGCGCGCACCCGGACCTTGTCGTTGTGAACACCGCTGCGAGCATGATCGCGTTCTCGAGCGACGAGACGCGTTGACGCTTACATGTCGTCACTGGTGGTACGAAAAGACCACGGAGTATAAGTCCTCGGCGAGCCGAAGGCCTCCTTCGTAGCCGACATAGGAGCGGCTCATGACGAGTCGATCGCTACAGGGCAGCGACACTGAAAGCGGATAGCCCTGAAATTCCTTTGCAAGCACTCGATCCCAGTTGCTTCCAATCACGAAGGGGCGGCTCGGGAACGTAACATTTCGCAGGGTCTCGCGAATGACGCCACCGTCGTTGGTGAAGATGACGGGCGGCTCCGCAAGATCGTCGTGAATACCTGCAAACAAGCTTCGAACGGCATCTTGGTATTCTGGGGGTGTTCGATCGATGATGAAGGTTTGCTCGGGGCGCAATCCGAAATCAATGGCCAAAAAGCGGGCAATTGCCGGCGCATAGAAGCTGTCCGCAATGGTGACGAAACGGGCTGGGATACCCATGCGGACCTCGAGCAGAATGTCGGCACTGCGCCCTACGAAGTGAAAGTAGCGCCGCTCCTGCTCGTCAATCATCTCTTCGACTTTCTTCGAATCTACTCCCGTGGCTTCGCCGAGCTGACGGAGAAAACGGCTCGTCTCGGCCGGCCCGATCGGGAGCACCGGGTAATGTAAGAAGGGAGTCCCGAATCGGCTTTCGAGTGCCTTCATCGCCCGGAGTCCGAGCCACGGAGACACCAAAAGGTTGAGCTCAGCACGCGCCACTCGGGCAAGCGCATTTGGCCCGCCGTGATAGCCAAAGATGGTGTTGGGTCGAAGTCCGAGTGATGCAATAAGCGTCGAGAGTGCCTCGATGTCGCCCTCCCAAAATGTATCCTGGTAGGGGACAATCGACCAAATGTTCACGAGTCCCGGTTCGATGTCGCCGCCCTTTGCCAGTTGTTGCTCGATTAACGCGAGCAGCACTCGCTCGTGTCCGTCGTAGTTCGAACCATGAAAACCGCCAGTTTCCGCCCAAAAAATCGGAGCACCCCGTTTTTGGAACTCTTGAACCACACGGCGGACGTCGTCCCCCACGATGTCAGGCGTGCATCCAGTCAAGACCGCGAACAGATCCGCGTCCATCAACTTCAGAGCATTGCCGATTTCCTCGCGAAGCCGGTCCTCTCCACCGAAAATAACTTCGCGTTCGGTGAAGTTGGAACAGGGCACGGCCGAGCCGCCCGCGTATCCAGCCCCTTGATAGCCGTTGGCTTCCGCCACCGCGCCCCAGAGTTTCTGACCGCAGCCCGGGCCCGCGTGCAAAATAGGCACGCTGCGCGGCATTGCGAGGACCGATTGAAGGGCGCCGAGCGAACAGACGTGTCGAGCCTGCTCAACCGTTGTCACCCTGACTCCTTGGTGAGAAATTGGTAGGCATTCTTCTCTTCCAGCCACCAGCCTGTGTAAGGTAGCTTCCAGTATTGTGCAAGTCGAGCAGCGAAGCGGCGGCTGCTCAATGCGTCCACGAGCCGCGTACCAAAACTCAGAATGCCCGAGTACGCGAATGCCGTGTACTCGTCGGCGACCATTACCGAAGGGATCCCCGATTTGGCAGCCCACGCGGCCGTTCCCCCATGACGCGTAATGTAGATGTCGGGGGCTATATCGCGCAGTACACGCAAGAGTTCGTAACTCTGCTGGTCGTTGACGCTGTAGGGGAAATCTTGATTACACTCGGCCAAATCCGCAAGGGCGGGCGGGCACTGACCATGATCGTGCCGTTGATCGAGGTGCCAACTGGTGACTCCTGCGATTTCGAGGCCGAGCTCTTGGAGTACATTGACGAACGACAATGCGAAACCTGGGCCCATTCCCACGTACGCCCGTTTGCCACGCAGGCGCGCTCGCAATGATTCGAGGGCCGGGGCAATCCGCTCGTGCTCGTCACGAATGAGAGCCTCGACCTGATCCTCTCTGCCGGTGACGCGAGCGAGTTCCCGCAGCCACGTGTCGGCTGCGGCAATGCCGTGCGGCGGAACGGATCGAACTTGCGGCACACCGTACTGCTCTTCGAGCCCCTGGGCCAAGTACGAACCGAGCGTCTGGCAGATGGACACCGTCGCACCGGCTTCAGAGATTCTTGCGATCATCGCAAACCACATACCAACCGATCATGAGTGCTGGGAACTCGCAAAAGTGCGCCTTGCGTTCAAGCAACCCAGCAAAGAATCTGACCTCCCGTGACCCATGATGGGCCGATTCTTCTCGGGCCATGACCTCAGGAGCCGCGGTTATGAGCGTGCTGCCTCCCGCTGCTGGACTCGCTCGATGGGCACGCAGGCATCGCGCCTTTCGTAGAGCAAGGCTACGAACTCACGAACTCGTCGTATTTGACGAGTGCGCGTCGTGTCGGGCCAGAAACGCACTCGGCTGTTTTCTTTTGGGGCTTACGCCCACGGAAACGCGCGTGTCGGCGCTCGGTGATTCGAACGTCCGCATCATGTGGAATGGCCCGAAAAGGGAAACAATTCAACGGCCCACAGCGCCAAGGGTTGCGTTCACGACGGCTCGAAGGTGCCCTTCCCAAATATGCGAAAGCTCGACGACCCCGATATCGCGACAGCGGTTACAGGATTCGGCCCTTGAAATGAACTGACGATAACCTGGCGCATCAAGAAATGCTTTCAAGCTGCATTGTTTGATGTTCACGAGA
>PMCK01000317.1 GCA_003154095.1 Myxococcales bacterium
CCGCCAGTCGCTATTGCGCCGCCAGTTGCTGTTGCGCCGCCAGTCGCTATTGCGCCACCGGTTGCCATGTTTCCGCCAGTGTTCACGAAGCCGCCGGTTGCAGGCGATCCGCCGGTCGAGATAGCGCCTCCGAGGTTTGTTACTCCACCGGTTGCCACGGTTCCGCCCGTGGTCACGGCACCACCGGTTGCGGATGTGCCACCGGCGGTAGTCGTGCCGCCTAGGCTCATCGCACCACCTGTGGTCGTTTTGCCACCAGCGGCTGAACTGCCACCCATGTGGCTTGCGCCACCAACACCCGCCGAACCGCCGGTGTTGCCCTCGGAGCTCACTTTGACGTCCGGCACGCATCCCGCCGCAGACAGAATGAGGAGTGACGAACCAAACAAAGTCGGAAAACTGGTACCCATAACCTTAACCCCTGCTGGACTTTCCCTGGACGACTCAACTAGATGCGGGCCGCGCTCGATCCGTCACGCAACATCAATGTCGATTTCGTTAATTGTGCCTTTGAAGTGACGCCGCAGAACTCCGATGGCTGCGCGCAGAAGGCGTCGACCTTGGCCGGCCGACAACCTAAATTGCATTTCGAACTCGTCCAGTGAACCGCCTTCAAGCCACACGGACAGAGCTTGAAGTTGTTTCGCAGGCAGCTTCAGCTTGGCGAACTCCGCCAGCTCCCGTGCGGTTTGGTCCTGCGTCATGGCAGGTCGAACCCCTTGCTCCCCGTCGACGGGAGCAAGCACATACTCGTTCAGAAGCCGCTTCAGGCTCGGTGCATCCCGCGACACGGGTCGCGAGCCCATCTGTTCGCGCACATATCCCCGCACTGCATTCGCAGTCACGATGCGCATCCAATCGCCAAAGTCCTGATTTGGATGTGTTTCGTTCCACGAAAAATACAGATTGAGAACTCGCCCGTTCTTCGCACCCAATTTGGCAACTAGTCGCGTTGCAACCTCGTACACATGATCTTCGGAATTGGCCAGGGTTCCCATACTGCGACTGGCTCGCACGAGTTGAAGCCAGTTGGGCCAGAGGTGCTCAATCAGCTTTTGACATGCAACGACGTCACCATTGGTAGCGCGCCGAGCAAGCTCTTCACACAACTCGACATCAATGCGGCAGTCCATCACCACTCACCACGCGCGAATGCAGCCGCCGGGGCAAACCCTACAACGAAACGCGGAGCAGCCGCAGAGCGTGCTACCCCACCGGGCGACGGGGCGGTTGCGTAAAGTGCGATACCCAATCCGGTCAGTGCGGCGCCAACCCCGGCCAGCACGAACCCAGTCGTTTGACTGCGCGTTGCAGCGTCATGCGGTCCGTACACACCCGAATCGTACGTTCCGTCCGGCTTTCTGTGGTCATTCATCTTTCCAACGAACCACCAAGTTCTCATGCCGTAGAACCCTGCGACTCCGAGCGTTATCGCGCCGGTGCCGCCAATGACGACGGCCGCCTGCTTCTGCCCACTGGTATCTCGGCGCCGAACGTCCATATTTCTGGACAGCGCTGGTCCCCTGCTGATTTCGAGTATCTGGCGATCATTTGTCTTTCGTGGGGGTCGTTGCGGCACTGGTTCTGAACTTGGCGGCGTAGGCCCAAGCAACGACTCGGTTGTAGCGGCCCCCGGTGCCGTCGCAGACACAGGGACCAGAGTGATCGCGGCTTCGACAGTCTTGCCTTCTATCACGGTCACGTGAATGCGCTGCTCGAGGAACCCGGGTGAGCGAACGATAATCACGTGTTCACCCGGATCGATGGGCAAAGCCTCTCCGAGAACGGATGCAGGCGCTACTGGCAGATCGTCTCGCTCGATATCTAGCTTGATTTTGGGGTCAGTGGGCGAAACGTTGATTCGAAGTGCAGGGACCCTGGGTTCGAGTGCGTCTATCGCACCCTTAATCGACTTCTCGAGCTCATTGCGGCGCTTTTCACTACCCGTTTCGCGATTCATGGTCTGCGCCGTGCGATACTCGTACCATGCCGTTGCCAGCTTTCCGACATGTTCATCGCAACTGGCAATCTTGAACTGTGTGCTGACTGCGGGGTCAAGTTCCATGCTTTTGCGGAATTTATCGCAGGCGTTCTCCCAATCATTGCGCTTTTTAGCGGCAACACCTTGGCGAAATAGCGCCTCAGCCCCAACCGGATCGCGCCCAGGCGTTTGAGCGAGTACTTCAGTTGGAGCAGAGATGCTGACGATGACACCCAAGTTGCACGCGACACCCGCTGTGCCAACCGTAAACCGGCGACCTGAAAGTCCGGCGATTCTCATTCGCGTTCATCCGTCGGATCGCGTTCGGGATTCATTGCGGTCTCGCTTTGAGCGCGGCGTGGTCGAGAGCTAGTCACTGAGGTAGCCCTGCGGGTGGTTCGATCCTTGCCAACGGGCATTGGTACCAGGGCGCTGCCGGTCGTCGCTAAGTTTGCGGAAGTCAACGCCGAGGCCGATTGTGCCGGAGCCAAGGCCACTGCCTGTGTGGATGTTTGCGACAGCCTATTCGAGGCTGGCGCAGCCGTTTGAGAAACGTGGTGAAAGCGAGTTAGTCTTTCGGTAATCGTCAAGAGCAAAATCACGCCGGCACCAATGTACAAAGCCAAGCGCCACTTCGTTTTACTCACGGAATTATGGGGACTCGATACATCGCTCAGGTGTGGGTCTAGGCTCGAACTCAGCGACTCCGCAGCAGCTGAACGTGGCAATCTTATGACCTTGTCTGGTGAAGACGGGCGCGCAGAATCGCGCCTAGGTGGGGTGACACCCAAGACCGAACTGAGGTCCTCAACGAGTCTAGTTGCCGATGAATGTCGTTCCGAGGGCTCGTACGCCGTCGCACGCAGGAACCATCGATCGAAGTCGGTCGGCAATGAGGTTCCGAACCGCAGCGCTCGCACCGTCGCGTTTTCGGAGAGGCCCCCTTGCAGTACTCGGGCGAGTAAAGGTATGGCGCCTTGAAGTGACTCTGCCTCTGGCTCCCAATACGCCTTGCCCGTCAATAGTGTAAACGCGACATGACCGAGAGCATAGAGGTCTGCTCGCGCGTCAATCAGGCCGCTGCCACGGATTTGCTCGGGCGACATATAATAGGGCGTGCCGACGTTGCGCGTGGTGTTGGCGCCCGAACTTTGGGCGACTATTTTGGCAATCCCGAAGTCGAGAATCTTTACGTGGGGGGAGCCATCGTCCCTCGTGGTCAAAAACAGGTTTTCCGGTTTCAAGTCGCGATGGACAATGCCGGCCTCGTGTGTCTTATCCAGAGCCAAAGCCACTTGCCACAAACACAAAACGGCAAAGTCTGAAGTGAATGCCCCTTGCTTTTCCAGAACAGACCCAAGATTCTTCCCCTCGAGCAGTTCCATCACGAGGAACGGCATCGAGGACGTCGCATCAATGCCGGCATCCAATACCTCAACGATGTGATCGCTCTTGACGGCGGCGGTAGCCGTAGCTTCGAAATGAAACCGTGCGCGCAAATCTGGGTCGACTAGGAGATTCGGATGCATCGTTTTGAGCGCTCGCTGACGCTGAGTGCGTCGATCAAGCACTTCGTACACAGTTCCCATTCCGCCAGATTCAATAGTTCGCGTCACCTCGTAGCGATCGTGAAACGTCGCACCCAGTCGCAATGGTTCAGGAATAGGAGCTGCCACTGAATCTGTTCAAAGCCGTGACACGCATACACAATCTAGCTGGTGGGGTGCAAGGTCCACGATTAGGCTATTGGGCCAAATGCTCGATATCCGAACAAGGCGGCACGGCTGACTGCACTAGCCTCGATCCAAGGCCCCCCCAACCCTGAGTCGAAGGCGCACAACGCTCACTCCACAAACGGCCCATATTCACCCACGTGAGCAACGACAGGTGTGTTCGGGGCTGGCGTAGGACTAACCACCGGTGTCACCACCGGAGGAGTCTCGGGCTTAACCGGACTATCCTCCACTAGCCGCGTCGCCTGGGCGCGTCCCAATCAGAAACTCCAATGATGCCTTCGCGTTGCAATGCTACGAGAGCTGCATCATTGAAGTTCAATGCACCGGCGGACTGTCTGATGATGCTGAGGACGGTTGGCGTCCAGCGCAACTTTAGCCATCGTATAGGGCCTTGCAGTCCTCGTCCGCGTTCCCGCCAAGGTTGACGATACCTTTGGCCTTCTGCAGTGACTCCCACGAGATGGTTCGAAGTTCACGTGGGAGCAGCACGTAGGCAAAACGAACAGGG
>PMCK01000133.1 GCA_003154095.1 Myxococcales bacterium
GGAGCGACGCTACTCAACAAGGTCGATTCGACTGATGACGGCCAGAAGATTCCTGCCGTATGTGAGTCACCGAGCCACATTACACGCAAAGGCTCATCCAGTTTCTTAGCCGCCAGTTTCGACAAGGCAGTTCTGAAATGCTCGAGCGAATTGGGCGACACCGAGTCTTTCGTTGGCGGGCTTCCCTTGTAATCAGAACTAGAAATCTCGGGGACCACGGCAGTCTGTAACTTGACGGATTGTGCTCTAACTGGCGAACTGCCACGTTGCGGGGCTGGAACCTTTACGCAGGTAAGCACCGCACCAAGACAAGATATCGCAATGCAAAAGCCGAGCGCGCCTTCTAGGTCTTTTGACCCATAGCGAGCACGGTTGGGCTCAAAATGGGAACTCGTCGTCACTGCCGCGGTCCCCACCGAAGTTCGAGTCGTCGAAGCCACCCGATGGCGCGCCACCTCCACCCGCTTCATCCTCAAACTCAGGTCCGCTTTCGCGTGCAGGCCCGGCTCCGCGACCACCGCACAGGAGGATATTCAATGCCGTGATCTCGGTCTTGTATCGCTTGTTTCCCTCGCGATCTTCGTAACTCGACGTACGAAGGGACCCTTCCACGAATAGCCTGGATCCCTTATTCAATATCTTGGCCAATGCCTCGGCTCGCTTTCCCCACACCACCACGTTGTGCCATTCCGTACGTTCCTGACGGGTCCGATTACGGTCCAGGTAGGATTCCGAAGTGGCGAGGCGAAACTTCAGTACAGATTGCCCCCCTGATGTGGAGCGGAGCTCCGGATCCGCCCCTAAGTTGCCAAGCAACATTACACGGTTCAAACCATCGGCCATATTTGCTCCTTACCGCCAAAATTCTCAGCGAGCCGTGAGCTTTTGCCGCTTATCGCCCGCGCGTCAAGCCTTGGTCCCCATTTCCCAATCAAGTGGCCGCACAATCGGTGAATTGGGCGAATGCGCCATACTGGTACTGCCAGCCCAATCCGTCAGCTCCGCCCTTGAGTATTCGCACTATTGACGTTGCTACGCGAGGTCGTCATCCGGAGTATCGATTTCCTGAGTAAGCGGGTGTTCGGGATCCGACGCGATGGAAGAAAGCCTTTGAATGGATGCAACAACATCCTCGCGCAAAAGAAGCAATGACTCGCGAATTCCCTGAGCCGCTAACAATGCCGGTTCTCCGGTGGGACTAGGCTCGTGGCCAGATTGCTGCAACTTCTTTCTGGCACCGGCAATAGTGAAACCTTGCGCGTACAGTAAGTCTCGGACCCTAATCAATTTGTCTACGTCTCGTCTCGAATAAACTCGCTGCCCGGAGCGGGATTTCTGCGGCCGAACGGACCTAAATTCCGTTTCCCAGTACCGGAGCACGTGGGGCTCGACACCAACGATATCGGCAACCTCTCCGATTCTATAATAAAGTTTCAGGGGAACCGCGGTACCGTCTTCAGGCATGATGCTGACTATTCGTGCGAAATGAATCCATTGCGGCGCAGCGCAGATGGCCGATCAGCAAACACGGCCGCTGCCAAACCGGGCCCTGAGCTGGGAACTGGATCCACTTCATCATTGAGAGCTTGCTTGAGCAGCTGACTGGCTTTGAAACTCAAGACGCGCCTCTCGGTTATGACTATTGGATCACCTGTTTGTGGGTTTCTACCCTGCCGTTGGCGCTTGTCTCGCAAGACGAAATTGCCAAATCCGGAGATCTTTATCTTCTCTCCACGGCCTAGGGTCTCCTTCATCGTCTCAAAAACGAGATCCACTAAATCAGCCGCTTCCTTTTTAGAAAAGCCCCCTAGCTGATTGTGAACGGCTTGGACAATATCGGCTTTCGTCATTGATCCCCTCACAAAAATCCGAGCGGGCTGTCCGAGCAAATGCGATTGTCCCGACAAGGACGCACTGATATCCTACGCCCTAGGCCCAAAAAGTCCATAGGCTTCGCCTATTTCCTTCAATTCAGAGCCTGAATTGTCCGACCCGGCCGGCGAGTTCTTTTAGGCGACTCGAGCCATTGCCGACGGCTCGACATCCATTCCGCGCCCTTCTGCGGGCACGATTGACTCTCTCCGTGCAAGTAGCTGTTCGCCTACAAGACGCGAAGCCACGTAGAAGTATCCGATCATGAACAGCCCCGCAAACGGAAGCGCAAACCAATGATTTGTCTGAATGGCGACAATGACACTGGCTCCACTCAAGCAACCGAGGGCAATCTCCGCAATGGGCCACTTGGTAGCCTGTCGATAGCGTGATGCATCTCGACCACGTTTCGGAGTCCGAACGAATTCACCCGCCATGGTTCTCGAGCCCTCGATTACGGCTCGAGTAAGGTGCGGCGACAGCCCTGCCCCTAAGGCGATGAGGCTGGGCATTGTCATTACGGCTTGCCAAGCGCTCCGACCTTGTGAACGTTCCGCCATTGCATAAAATGTAACAAGGGATCCAGTTGCTCCAATGCACAGGGGCAAGTCCACCACCAACATGGTCTTCAGATCGGTTGCCGGCATCAATATCAGCGCGGGCAAGAGGAGCACGCTCAGGAGCAGCATTAGCGGGTAGGCAAAATGGGGGAGCATGTGGAATGCGGCCTCGATTCGCTGCCTCAAGCTGAGCTGAGATCTCAATATTCCGGGTAATAGCTTGCGCGCTGTCTGAACCGTACCCTTGGCCCACCTAAATTGCTGAGCGCGAAGCGCAGCCATGTCTTCCGGTAATTCCGCTGGCGTAACTACATCGGGTCGATAGATGAATTTCCAGCCTTTGAGCTGGGCCCGATACGACAAGTCCAAATCTTCGGTGAGCGTGTCGTGTTGCCACCCACCTGCATCATCGATTGCGTTGCGACGCCAAACGCCACCGGTTCCAGAGAAATTGAAGAAGCAGCCGGCGCCAAACCGGGCCTGGTTCTCAACCAGGTGGTGACCATCGAGCATCAATGCCTGAACCCTAGTAAGCAACCCCGCTTCGCGATTGAGATGACCCCAACGTGTTTGAACCATGCCGACGGCTGGATCGCTGAAATGGCGCACAACATCCATCAAGAAATTGGATTGAGGAATAAAATCCGCATCAAAAATCGC
>PMCK01000452.1 GCA_003154095.1 Myxococcales bacterium
TGGACAAGGCCATTCCCGCGGCGGTCGCCGCGCGCATCATCAACAATGGCCAATCGTGTATCGCGTCCAAGCGCTTCATCGTGCATGAAAGCTGTTACGCGGGTTTCTTGACTGAGTTCGTGCGCCGCTTCGAGTCGCTCAAAGTGGGTGATCCGATGCAGCCAGACGTCGACGTCGGCCCAATTGCAACCGCGGCAGGACTCGAACAGTTGGAGCAACAGGTAGCGCTCGCCGTCGCGCAGGGCGCTCGCAAATTGTGCGGGGGCAAACGAGTTGCAGGCCCGGGCAACTTCTTTTTGCCGACGGTTCTCGTCGATATCCCGGTTAGCGCCGCGATCAACCGCGAAGAAGTGTTCGGACCGGTGGCACTCGTCTATCGAGTTGACACCATCGAAGCCGCAATTCAGGTGGCTAATGATAGCCCGTACGGGCTGGCGAGCAGCGTATGGACGCAGGATAAGTCCGAGCAAAGTCGGTTTATCGAAGAGCTCGAGGCGGGGCTCACATTCGTCAACGCGACGGTCGCCTCCGACCCTCGCCTACCCTTCGGCGGCGTGAAGAAATCCGGCTATGGTAGAGAACTCGGGGCCCAGGGGATTCTGGAGTTCGTCAATTCGAAGACCGTTTACGTGCAATAGGGCACACTCCGCGAATGTGCCTGCGTCTGCCTTGCGGGTAGTTGGCGAAGCCCGCGGCCTCGTGGGGTTCGAGGGTCTCGGGGCCTGTGCGTAATATCAGTCGCCTCGAGCGACGCGGCAGCGGAGCCGCGTCGCGAGGCGTCATCACCTAAGTCTTAGGAAGAACCCTTGGCGGATGCCTTGTCCTTCTTCTTCTGCTTCTTCTCCTTGGTGCTGAGCTTCGGCTTGTTCGTTGTCTTCGGTTTCTCTTGTCCCTTGGGCATGCCGTGTGTCTCCCTGGTTGTGAGTTTTTATTAACCTGCCGTCATTCGGCGCTGGTGCCGGGCAGTATACCGCGATTGATTCCAAAAAGAGAAACTCTTCTGCGCGACTCGAGGCTCGCGGGGGAGGGTGGAGGGCGCCGCACTTTTGACGACCTGCTTAGCCGCGAGGGACGAAAAGACGTTCGCCTTGTGGTCCGACTACGGCATGGATGTGGCGCCCACGTCTTCGAGTTGCGCAGGCGTTTCATGCGAGCCTCAATTTTGGCAGCGGGTCGACTTCTGTTTCAGCGGCGAGCCCGCAAACGTCAATGCCCAGTGGCTTGCCGATTGGATACGCAGCAAGTTCACCAGCGCCGGCAGTTTCTGAGCATTGGTTGAGCCGAGGCAACCCGGACAAACGAGGCCGCTCAGAATTCCGGTTACAGCACCAGTGAAATTATTCGTATTGTTGGGCGACATATCCGCGGTATTCGAGCTTGAACATCGAGCCGCTATCGGTTCGACCAGGGCAGGACTATAGCCCCGCGCCACCGGCGATGCGTCAATGACCTGGCTCACGTTATCGATACTATCCGCACTGTTCTTGGGCCTCTATGACGTCGCAAAGAAGGCATCAGTCGACCGCAACGCCGTGCTCGTTGTCCTTTTCGCATGCAGCACCGTGGGGTTCTTGCTGGTTGTTCCGACCTATTTTCTGAGCCGGTACTCGCCCGCCTTGGCCCTGAAGATGGGGATCCTGATCACGCCGCTTTCCTTCATGGCCCACGGCCTTGTCCTATTCAAGGCTGCCATCGTCACCCTGTCGTGGGTGTTAACGTTTTTCGCCCTTAAGGCGTTGCCCATATCTTTGGCGGCTCCGGTACGGGCCAGTGCGCCCCTTTTCACACTCTTTGGCGCGATTGCCTTCTTCGGCGAACGACCCTCCTTGCAGCAATGGTTGGGCATACTCGTAACGCTTGGCGCTTATTTTGGCTTTTCGGTAATTGGTCGCGCCGAGGGCATCCATTTTGGACGCAATCGCTGGGTATGGCTGCTTTTTGCCGGAACTCTGGTGGGTGCGGTCAGCGGCCTGTACGATAAGCACTTGCTGCAATCGGCAGGCCTGCCCGCCATGACGATGCAGTTTTGGTTCACCTTCTACAACGCNNGTCAGCGTGGTCTCCACATTGCGCCGGACCAATGTCGTCATCAGTTTTGCCGTCGGTGGCCTGGCGTTTCGCGAGCGTTACCGAAGCCGAAAAGCCTTTGCGTTGCTGGGTGTGTTAGCAGGCTTGTTTTTATTGCTGAAGTGACGGCACGTGGCCACGCATGACCCCGCCATCGGTCGGCTAGGGTCATTTAAACGGATTATCTTCGGACAAACCCTGCGAGGCTGCCCGGCTCCGGCTGGGCGCCGCTGGCGGCTTGGCTTTTGTCGACGCAATTCCCGCCGTTTGCGCGATTCCAGGCGCAGCCCGATTGTTGACTGACGTGGCCGAGCCTGCGGCAACCGCATTGGACGATGCTGGCGGGATTTGGGCCGATGTTACAGCCAATGCCAAAGGACTGGAAGCGGACGGCAGCGCCTGAACAATTCCGGCGACGCTTGCCTGAGAGGGTATCGAAGTGGCTGTTACCGATTGCTGCTTGAGCGATTGAACACTCGCGCGCCAGAGCGTAATTCCCGCTGCGAGCACGGCAAGCACACCCGCTGTCACGACCGCCGGCACCCATCGCCGCTTGGCCGGCTTCAATGATGGCGTCCGCTCCGGGCTCGTTCTCGAAAACACGTCAGGCGTCATCGCGGACACGCTGCGCCTGGAACCTGGCGGAGGAGTCGAATTGCCAGGCCATTCCCCCAAGAACGCGGTCGAGTCGAACGAGTGCTGCAATTGAGACAAGGCCAGCGAGAGTTCCTTGAGACTTCCGTAACGCTCCGCGCGGTCCATGGCCAATGCCTTACGGACTATTTCATCCACGACCTTCGGTAGTGAAGCGCGCCGGGCACTGGGTGGCTTGTATTCCCCCTGCGCAATCAAAAATATGAGTTCTGGCAAGCTTTCAGCATCGAATGGCCGCTCCGCGGTCAGGCATTCATAAAGAACGACACCGAGGGCATACACGTCCGTGCGTGCGTCGACCGTCTTTTGCCCCTTAATCTGCTCGGGGGACATGTAGTAGGGCGTCCCCATCGGCGAGCCTTCCATCGTGAGGCCCTGCACACCCGTAAGGGCGGCATCGAATTTCGAAATCCCAAAATCGAGAATCTTCACGAAAGTGCAGTCAGGTCCCGACAGGAATATATTCTCCGGCTTGAGATCACGGTGGATAATCCCCGCCGCATGCGCGGCGGCGACTGCATCGCAGGTTTGAATGAGCAGATTACACACGACTGCGATATCGAGAGGGCCCTTCTCCTCGAGCAGGGTGGCGAGGGTCTTGCCCTGCAATAGCTCCATGACAATGTACGGCTCGCCTGTTTCGAGGTGTCCCGCGTCGAACGTCTCCACGATGTGTGGGTTCCCGATGCGGCCAGCGGCGGAAGCTTCGCGCAAGAATCGCTCGACAACGGAGGGGACATCGGCCATCTGCGCATGTAGCAACTTCAGTGCGCGGCGATGGCGCGTAATCTCGTGCTCCACCTCATAGACGGCGCCCATGCCACCGGCTCCCAATTGCCGCACAATGCGCAGCTTACCGGCAACGACATTGCCGACAGCAAACGGCTGCTCGTCAGGCCTTGAGAACATGTTAACCCCCGCAGCCTACCATAGATTGCTGACCCCCGCCTTGCCAACAGCACCAGGGGCCCACTCGGGCGGGCCCCTGGCCCGCCCCTACGGCACTCGGGCGGGCAAGGGGCCCGCCCTTACGCCAGGGCTTGGATTCATTGACACACACTGCCGCTACACGACGTGGCGCAGGTCAAGTTACTGCTTTGACTGTACGTCCCCGTAAAGCCCACGCCGAGAGCCGTTTTCAGTGCGTCGGGCTGGCAAGAGGTCAATTTGGCATTCGAAGTTACCGCCAGGCCGCCGGTGAGACTCGTTAGAGCGCCGTTGGGAGTTATCAGACCAGCGATGGAAACCAACGCCGGGTTGCCAGAGATCTGTAAGTAATCACTGCTCTTCGATCCCACCTTGGCTAGTTTGGCGAGACCGTCGAGGTTGGTAAGCGAGCCGTTCGAATAAATGTTTACGTAGCTGCCAACCGTCGTCAAATTGGACAGCCCTCCCACATTGGTTAGCGCACTATTGCTGTAAAGCTGGAGATAGCCCCCTACGGTCGTTAGAGCAGCCAAACCATTCACGTTCGAAAGCGCAGCATCGGACTGGAGGTTAACGAAACCGGTCACGGTCTCCAGACCAGAAAGGCCATTGACGTTGGTCAGCGACGCATTGTTGTAAATGTTCAGGTTCGTGCCAACNNNNGGTTACGTCCCCGGTAAATGTCCCATTTTGACCTTCGGTACCGAGCGTACCAGCAACGGTGCACGTGGCACCCGTGCACGTGGTGCAGCCCAAGTTCGCGCCGCTCTGGTCATTCAGGGTCGCATTGAGGGTCGTTTTCAATGCGCTGACTAGGCAGCTCGACAGCTGAGGATTGGCAGTGATTCCGTAAATATTACCGAGGCTGCCACTCTTGAGCGTGCCCGAACGTAGGCCGGCGATGCTCGCCAACTGGGGGTTCGACACGACGACAAGGTCCAGTCCTATACTTATGAGGCTGGCAATGCTGTCAAATTGAGTGAGCACATCGCAGTCGCGAATAATCAACGACCCGCCGAGCCGTGCAAGTTTCCCGAACCCGGCAATNNGGCTCCAAATCCGCTCAAACTAGTTAGGCCGTTATCGTGAATGTTGATATTGGCGTTGGCAGCAGTGAGAGCCGTAAACCCGGCTATGCTCTTGAGCAAAGGATTGTTGTAGATTTGAATCGTACTTCCAACGTCGTGTAGGCCTTCGAAGCCATTCGTCGTGTCGAGGCTGGCAAGCTTTGCGTTATCATGAACCTCGAGCGTGCCATTGATCGACCGTAGCAGGGAGAAACCACCGATTGATGTCAGCACAGCGTTACTGAAGATCCTCACGTTCCCCGGCGTAACCGTCGTCAGCGCTTCGAACCCATTAATCGTGCCAAGGTTTGTATTGCTGCTGATTTGGATACTTCCATTTACGGTCGTAAGGGCCGCAAACCCGTTGATGCTGGCCAGCGCAGCATTGCTGTCGATATTGAGATCGGTTCCGACTGACGTTAGTGCCGAGAACCCGGAGACGTCCCCCAACACCGAGTTGCTACTGATGTTCAGGTAAGAACCGATGGTCTTTAGCGCAGGCAATCCGCCGATAGTCGAGAGCAGCGGATTTGCGTAAACCTGGAAATAGGTTCCTACCGAGGTGAGCGCGGACAACCCCTGAAGTGTCGTCAGCGAGCCATTGCTATAAATGTTGACGTAGGTCCCAACGGTAGCGAGTTTCGACAAAGCACCCACATTGGCGAGCGCACCATTGCTATAAAGCTGGAAATACCCGCCAACTGTCGTTAGGTTGTTCAACCCGGTGAGGCTGGTCAGCGCTGCGTTGGATTGAATATTTACATTGCCGTCAACGGTCGTCAGCGAACTCAGCGCGCTGATATTGGTAAGGGCTGAGTTGTTGTAAATACTCAGGTTCCCAGTGATATGCTGGAGATTGCCGAGGCCGCTCACATTGGTCAACGCTGTACCGTTGATGATCAGATCGCCAACGATTTGGGTGACCGTCGCCAAGGTTTGCAGGTCCGCAGTCGTCGTGATCGTGAGGCTTCCGTTATAGATGCCGCTCTGGCCGTCGGTACCGCCCGTCGTGCCGGTGCAAACCGCGGCCGTACATGCGGTGCAGCCGCCATTGCAGCAACTGTGGTCGACGCCGGACCAACCACCGGTTATAGCCTGAAGTGACGTGCGCAGCGCGTCGACGGAGCAGCTCGACAACAAAGGATTATTGGAGATGGCAAAGTCATTACCCACGCTTTGCAGCCCCGAGCTCAATAGCGAGTTGATACTGTTGAGAGTGGCATTGTTCTGAATCAATAGGTCGCTGCCGATTGTCTTCAGTTTGTTGATGCCATCGAAGTTCGTCAGCTTGGGGTTGTGCGCTATCGAGAAATAGTCGCCAACCTCATTCAGCGCGCCGAGGCCGCCAATACTGAGTAGGCCTACGTTGTCATGTATCGCGAAATGCCCGAGCACCTTCGCTAGGCTGCCAAAGCCTGAAATCGACCCGAGTAGGGCGTTGTTGTAAATTTCGAGATTGCGGTTCAGGTTGACCAGACCACTGAAGCCCGGCAGCGTCGTCATCACGGGGTTATTGAAAATCGTGATATCGTTGCTCGCCGCAACCAATTGACTGAACCCGTCTATTCGTGTGAGCGCGGCGTTATCGTGGATGTTGATGAGGCCCGAAACGTTCTGCAATGCCCCAAAACCGGCAATCGTCGTGAGCACGGTCTCGCTGCCTATATCAATTCCGCCCGCGTCTGTCAGACTCGCAAAGCCGGTAAGACCGGTCTGCTTCGCGTTGTTTCCAATTGTCACGGCACCGCCCACGCTCTGAAGATTCGCGAAGCCAGCCAGGGTAATTAGATTGCCATTTTGACTTACGCTAACCCCATTTTTGACTGTCTTGAGTGCCGAAAAGCCAGCCAAAGTTTGCAGGCCCGTGTTCGAAGCTATATTAATGTATTCACCGACATTGGTGAGGGCAGCAAAACCCTTGAGATCCAACAGCGCAGCATTGGAGTAGACCTGCAGGTAGCCTCCGACGGTCGTGAGTGCCGGGAAACCATCCAGATTCAACAGCGCGTTGTTGCCATAAATGTTGAGGTAAGTGTAAATCTTGACGAGGGTGTCAAAGCCTTGAATCTTGATCAAACTGTTATTCGAGTGAAATTGGAGGTAACCACCAATCGTACGCAAGGCGCTTAATGCAGAGGTGTCTGTCAGCAGCGCATTGCTTTGGATGTTGAAATTGCCGCCGATAGTCGTTAAGCCCGACAGTCCATTCAAAGTGGTCAACGCGCTATTGTTGTAAATGCTTACATTGCCGCCAACCCATTGCAGCAATTCTAGACCCACGAGGCTCGTCACGGCCGTGCTGTTAATCGCTAAATCCCCGGATATGCAGCGCGTTCCGGCATTTTGAAATGTTACCAAATCAGCTGCACTGGTGATGGTGACGTTGCCAGAGGTCACGCTACCAGCGCATTGAGTCGGTGCTATTTCGGTTCCGCAGGTACCGGCGCTGCAGGTGGGAAGTGAACCTGGGCACTGTTGCGTGTCGGTGCAAGTGGTTCCACAACTTGCCGTTAGATTTAGATTGACCTCACAAGAATTGGCGGCCTGGTTGTCGCAATTTCTGGTGCCCGAGCCGCAGGGTATGCAGGCGCCAAGGTTGCACGTGTGCGTGTCCTTCGGGCAGTCTACCGGGGTAGACCATTTGCCCGAAGTGCAGGTTTGAACAGCGGAACCAGTCGCTGCGCATTGCGTGGTGCCCTCCGCGCAAACCGAAGCGCCAGTCGCGCCTCCGGTGGCCCTGGATCCTCCGGTGCCAGTCGCGCCGCCGGCTGCTTTCGTCCCACCTACGGCGGTCACGCCGCCCGCGCTGGTGATGCCACCAGTTGAACTGGCACCGCCGGCGGACGTAACGCCTCCAGCGGATGATGAATTCGTGCCAGTGCCGCCAGTGGTACTCGACGTGTTGCCTCCGCTCGCTGGACTTGTGCTCGTTCCGAGTTGTCCGCCCGCCCCGCCGGATTGCTGCGACGTGGACCCGCCCGAGGGCAGACCCGAGCCACCCCCAGCCGAAGCGCCACCGGTCCCGTACGTGGAGCTGCCAGGACCCGTCGCACTGGGGTCTGCTCCCTTTAGCTCTCCAGTGGATGTCACCTCGCTCGGATCAGCGCAAACCGTGTGCACGCATATTTGCTTGTTGCCCACGCAATCTCGGTTCGCTTCGCATTGAACACGGCATTGCAGGTCGACCGCGCACACTAATGGATCGTCGCACTGAGAATTCAAATTGCATTTGGCCTCACTAGGAAGCTGGCACACTGTCGTTTCAACAGACGCCGCATCGCCTTCGTTCATTACGGATTTTACACAACGCTGGTTCGCCGGGCAGTCCGACGATTCATGACACTCGGCGTGGCACAGGCCAAAACTGCAGACCAGCCCGTCGCTGCAGTCGCTGTTGAACGTGCAAACGTGATTGTTGTCGGTCACAGTCGGCTTGTCCGAACTGCAGCCAAGGACCAGTGCCATGCTGAGGCTTGAAACCACACATGACCTGAAGATCCATTTGGTGAACGAAGAAACCAATCTCTTTGCCGACATAGAAGACCTCTGGTGCGACTGTACAATTACTCTTCAAGGTTGCGACTGAGGACACGCCTTTGTTTCAAGAGCGCGAATCATCGAAATGTTTTGAATTTGCGAAACAAGAGCCTGGCGCATGCGTACGACTGTTGGCCCTCGCCCACTCCATTTGAGATGAACGTTATCGATTCATTCAGGCCCCTACTTAGGACGCTAGCTCGTCACTAGCAGATGGGAATAGGAAAACCAGCTGAACTTACCCGAATCGAATTTCGAATGACGGTCAAAGAAACCTTTTCATCTTGTGAAAAGCCCGAAAGGATCGTTAGGCTAAAATTAGTGCGATGAAAATTCACTATTTGCTTCACACGTTACACGAACAGCGAACAACACAGCTCGCGCGGCAGATGTTGTTGGCTGTTGCCCTCACTCTCCTGTTGAGCGGCTGCGGCAGCTCCTCACAGCATTGCGTACCGGGGCAGTCCATTGCTTGCGCGGGGGCTGGATGCACCGGCCACCAAGTGTGTGCCGCCAATGGTGACGCTTACGAAGGGTGCGTTTGCGATAATGGAAGCACAGGGCAGTTTCCGGCCGCTGGCCCCAATTCAGGATTGATTGGCGCTGCATGTGCGGACGCTTCGGGTTGCCGCACGGGCCTCGAATGTATCTCTTCGCATTCCTCGTACCTGAATGGCGAAGGGCCGAGCGCAGGCATGTGTCTGGCCCGCTGTCTTCCAGACCATGATTTTTGCAAGGGTCTCGACGCAACGTCCAAGTGCGTCGTGCTGGATAACGGCGGAACGCCCAACACTACGAGCGACGACATTGCGTACTGCCTGCCGGGTTGTCAGCTGGGTACACAGGCAAATGAACTGGACAAGTGCCGGGGGCGAAGCGACCTAGTTTGCAGCGAATCCCCAGCTGGGTCCCGTAGCGGTTATTGCAGGCCGGCTTGCCGGAGTGATATCGACTGCGATGGGCGATTTTGTGACTTGAGTACGGGACTATGCGGCGACTCGGTACGAACTGGGGATCCCATAGGTGCGGCATGCAGCGCCGACACTGTGCTTTCGACTACTTGTGCTGGGGGCTGCATGCCGATTACGGCGACTTTCGCCGAATGCAGCGGGGTTTGTAGCTATGGCACGGGCACGCCTGGTTGCGGGCAATCGAACTTGAGCGCCAGGCTCAGTTACTATTGCTACATCGACCCTACTAGCGGTTCAGGTCTAGGTGACCTTGGCTACTGTGCCAATTTGTGCGATTGCGACAATGATTGCGCCCGCTCAGATGCCGTGTGCGAACCCGTGTCCACAATCACTTCCGCGACTGGGCGCGCTGGAGTATGCGGATCAAAGGCCTTACCCTCCGGAGCGTTACGCGCCAACCACCCTTGCTGAGCACCCGAAGATGACATCTCTAAGAAAGCATCGGATATGTGGGTTATTACCCACGATTATTTTGCTGACACCCGTGCAGGCATTGGCTGCCGATCCACCCCATGAAAAGTCGCATAAGGAAGCCAGTCGAGGCGCCGAAACGAAAACGATCGACGCGTCGTCGAAGGCCGAAGCGGCCCATCGCTTCGACCGTGCGCTCAAGCTTTTTGAATCCGGCGACAACGCGGGCGCGCTCGCGGAGTTCAAGCGGATCTACGATATCACTCCAGAGCCGGTCGTATTGTACAATATAGGACTCGTATACGCGGCGTTATCACGCCCAGTTGACGCCGTTGACGCCCTCGAACCACTGGTGAATGGTGGAAAACTTCAGCCTGCACAGCTGGAGCGCGCCAAACAAACACTCGAGGATCAGAAAGCGCGCATCGGAAGGCTGACGGTCAGCACCAAGCCCGCCGAGACTCGGATCGAAGTCGACAATATCGAAGTTGCAAAAACACCGCTCGCGGCTGAAATTCGAGTTTCAGAGGGCACACACGTAATCGGTGCCGTTGCCGAAGGCTACGCCCCGGCGCGCAAGGAGATTGTCGTGGCGGGTAATTCGGACGCGAGCCTCACGTTCGAACTGATTCCGACTCAGGGCAAAGAGCCAGCCAATCTAAATGTGAAAACACGCATTTCGGGCGCGCAGATCTTCCTCGATGGCCAGGCCGTCGGGCAAACTCCGCTGGCTACTTCGATTACCACGGCTGCGGGTCATCACGTCGTTGAATTACGGCGAGCGGGTTATGTTACGGCTCACAAGGCGATCGACGTTGGACCCGGGGCCACCGGAGAAATTGCCCTAGACCTCAACGTAGACGCCGCCGCGCTCGGGACAGACGGCGCCACTCTGGTTTTGAATACGAGCGAATCGCCCGTCGATGTGACGCTCGACGGCGAACGGAAAGGTCCTTACAGGGAGCCATTGCGTTTGCCAATGGGACCGCATCACCTGAGCGTATCCTCGCCGGGCTTTATCGCAATCGAGCGCGACGTCGTTCTCGACAAATCGAACACGAACGAGATCCTCTTCACGTTCGAGCCGACGCCCGAGACGCGAAGGAGCTATCGGAGCAACGCCATGTTCCATCGCACCTGGGGCTGGGTGGGCGTTATCGGAGGCGCCGTAATTGGCGGGGGCGGCGCGGCACTCGCCGCAGCTGGCATTTCGAAAAAGAATGCCGGCGCCCGGGATATCACAACGCTCAACGACAAGTTCACCAACGACCAACCGCCCTGTGATGCCACGAGTGGCTATAAGGCTGAGGGCAGCGACAGTGGCACGGCTTGCAACAACGCAAAAACCGACGCCAGTAACAAATTCGACTCAGGCGTACAACTCCGCAACTTGGGTTTCATCGGTGTGGGCGTTGGCGGCGCGGTGCTCGTCACCGGAGTAGTGCTGCTACTCACGGGCAATGATCCGAACAAATACGAGCAACCCACGACGCGTGCATTGAACCGGAATCGAGAACCACGTTTCTCATTCGTTCCAGGCCCAGGTGAAATTGGATCGGGCCTCTTGGTCACGTTTTGAGCGATTTTGACAGCAATCGACCGCTCGCCCTTTCTGCTAGGGATCTACAAGATACCCAGCTGTCTCCCAAGCGCTCAAACCGCCCGAAAGGTAGCGCACGTTGCAACAGCCGTCCGCTACTAACTGCGGCCCTGCGATTGTAGCCATGTGATCCGACATGCAATAGATGACGACGGGCTTGCTCTTGTCAGTGCCAATGAATGCTTCGATGGCGGGCACGTCCGTGTACACGATGTCCGCATCGGTGCCTGGAATGTTACCCGCTAACGGTGTGTGAACGTTAATCAGTAAGAATGACCGATTCGCTTGAGCCAACTCGGTTCGCAGGGCTGCCGGGCTCACCGTACCGAGTGTGGGCGTGCCGCTACAACCCCCAGATCCTCCGGTTGAGTTGACAGCGCCGTTACCGCCGGTAGCTGGCAAACCGCCCGTGGCACGAGTGCCGCCGATTGACGGATTGCCGCCTGTGGATGTGTTGCCACCACTTGACACATTGCCCGCGCGCCCGCCACTGCTCGAACCCCCAACGCTCGAGTCGGTTGTCGACGGTTGCGCCGGCGTGCCGCTGCATCCGATTACGTGCAACAGCGTAGCGAGTGCGATTGCTCGCAATGGGTAGATACGCATCGCCACAACCTAGCATACACGGCCAATCGTGCCCGTTCGAGCCGTACTAGTTTACCTGCCGGTGCAATCCACTGCAGTCGAATCCGGGCAAGCGGGGAGCTCATCGACGAGAAATTGCGGTGATTGAACGGGCTCGGCCTTGGAATCACCCCGCACGCGGATTCTAACCTTGCCGGCCTGCTTGAGGTAGTTCCACTCGAGTTCCGATGGCCTGAAAAGCGTTGACCAAATATAGCCATTGCCGTCGCGACGGCGTACTCGCGTCTGAAAATCTACCCCTTGATCGTCGATGTTGGCGATCGGATCGCACTCGAGGGTCTGTCCTTTGTGCGCGCAGATGGGCAGCGGCTGTCCCGACTCTGCACTTACCAATTCGACCCAGGGCTCGTTATCCGGGTTGCTTAGCGTGACGCGACCAGGGCTGCCGTCGCGCCAATTAAAGCAAATCGACTGTCGATCGAGCGACAACTGCAGTTTGCACAGATCTACCGCACCGCGACCGACAATCTTGCGTAGCTCGGGGCCATCCGGGGTAGCTAGACGTGCACGCGCCGGTGCAAAATCGAACGAGACATTGACTGCGGTGTCGATCGGCGGTTGCCCTTTTGCGATCCACTTGTCGGCATCTTGTCCAATCATCGAACGCGCGAGAATCTCCAGGCGCTCTGCGATGTACTCCGAACTCTGAGAACCATAAAGAGTGGACGCGCCTTCATAGAATTGCAGGTTGTACTCCGGGCGAGTCGTGACGTATTGAATGTAGGCGTTGGCCGGCCCGGCTACGATGAAATGCGACGGTGACTTGTTCTTCGTCAGCACCACTTGCTCGACTCTGCGGTTGACGGCAGAGCCCGCATGTACGGTAAGTTCCGCGGGAACGAATGAAAGCCAAGTGTCGTCAATGTGAACTAGACCGAACGAGACATGCTCCGGATAACGATCGGGACTGCGACCCAGGATAGCGTCCTGAAAACTGCCGAGCATTTTGGCTTTGGGTGCCTGGCAGCCATCGCGTTCGGGATCGCGATCAGGCTGCTTTGGAAAGAGCGCATCCGTTGTCGCCAGGTGGTCGCTACCACCGTGCCCGGTTGCATTTCCCAGTTCTCCCTTGGCACATAGGCTTGAGCCGTGCAGTAGACAAGCGCCCGGAAGATCTGCTTCTAAATACCTGGATTCAATGACAACTTGATCGTGCATCGGCGCTGCAGGCTGATAGCTGGTAAATGCGCTATCGGCGAGTTTATTGCCTACCGCGATAGCCTCTTCGGTGGTCCCCACCGACCAGATGGGTGACACGTCACCTTCATTCGTATTGACGAGTCCCACTAGTGGATCGAAATCCGCCAGATTGGGACATTGCAGCTGACCTTTGGGTGAAGGCGAACAGCGTGGATCTTGACATGCGCGCAGAGGCCGCAGGCGCGCTTCCAGGTTGCGCGACGCAACCCCGAATATGTCTGCACCGAGCAGTCGATTCGAACTGGGTAGGACCGTCGGATGCATGGCGTAAAAGACTAGCCAACCGAGGGGGCCAACGGACCTCTTGTTTCCGGGTGTCGTCTCTTCGATTTGCAGCACGTCGAGTGCCGGATCGACAGCGCGCTCCTCGTCGGATAACTTGTCTCTGGGATCAGGGTGAGACCTAGGCTCGAACCGGGGAGAGTTTGACAGGTAGGCAATCAGACTGCGGTTTCGCGTAAGCTTCCAGGCGCTCTGGTGTGCCCAACGAATCCGCGCGGGGCGCAGTCGATTGTGCGCACGCTCGATACCTTCTGCGATTCGACCAGCGAGCATCTCCAGCATGGCTTCGTCAAAACCCGGTAGACGCGAGCTTGCGGCGCCACCGTACGCTTCACTTTCGAAGTAATGGGCGGGCCCTGCATGCGTGTGGGTGGCGGTGATCATTAGGCGGGATCGGGGAAGAATCTCCTTTACCTTCTCTGACACTCGATGATGTAGCGCCGCACTGATAGCCGACAAATCACAGGGCACGATCGCCAGTGGCAAGCCCGTTGTCTGCTTGAAAACGAACACGCGGCAGTAGAGCCGCGACCAGTAGCCGTCCGTCACCAGGGCGTCAGGCGCATGCCCAAAGGTGGATACACCGGGAGGAGGTGTGACATCGACTCGCGCCACTCCCACCGTGAGCTCTTCCGGGACACGCCGTTCATGGCTCACTGGCGCCGTCAACAAAAGGGGACGTGGTGAAGCGCACGCGACAGCAAGAAGAGAGCCTACCCCGTAAAACGCGTTCTGGAAGATTGAGTTAATCGACATTATTTTCCCGACCTGAGAGCAGGCTATCAGCTATCAGGTGTCAGCCATCAGCAAAGACGTAGAGAACCCGAGAGCTGANNCGCGAGCATGGCCGTGGCCTCGA
This sequence comes from Myxococcales bacterium, assembly GCA_003154095.1. Taxonomy (GTDB): domain Bacteria; phylum Myxococcota_A; class Polyangia; order Polyangiales; family Polyangiaceae; genus FEN-1139. Next base: position 14,221 of record PMCK01000452.1, read on the forward strand.
ATTGAACATCCTGAGCGCGAGACCAGAGCGTGTTGATTCCAAATTCAGGAACGAGCATCAATACTCCCTTGTCCAAAAGGTCATTGCGCTCCCAGGGATCTTGCTGAGCCGTAAGACGTATGATTGGCGCAGCCAATTTGGCACCGAGCAGCCCACCCGCGGGGATCACATTGCCATTGGAGCCGCGAAAGAAACCCGCTCGCACGGCGCCTTCCCAGCCCAGGCCAGTGCCGCCGGCAGTCGGTGCCCGCGAGTACCCGAGTAGCCCCGCAACGCGCCATTGATCGGAACGACTTTCAGGGCTGAGTTGCCCCAGCAATGACTCTTCGATTCCGATTACGGTGCTGTACTCACGCGGCAGGCGCGTTTGCACCGCGACACTAGCCCCGAGATGCTGACTTCGTGGTTGCGTCAATACAGAAGTAGCCGTGGGTCCAAGTGTAAGGGAGCAACCGGTCACGAATACACCAGTCGCTCCGAAAAGCGCAATCGCCGAAAAACGGTACTTACCACCCAAAGTCGAGCCGAGCACGTAACGAGCAATAGTACAACGGCAATCTGAAGTAAAGCAGCGTACTAACCCAACCCACGCTGTGATTCTATCCAAAGTGTCATCGTGGGACAACCTACCGCTCGGGCGGAAACGCGCCCGAGCGGTACAGGTCACCGATTTGGCGGCTCGAGCAGGTGGGGTGAACGCCAGGGGTGGGAAGAAGTTCGATCAATAACGCGCGTTTTCGCAAGTCGCTTTTCGGACATAGATATTCGCCGCAGGCTTGGCATAATCACTCAACGGCAATGCAACCGAAACCACCAAGGTGTCTGGGGTCATTGGTGGCAGCGCTCGGCACGGCCTGTCAATCCCACACAATAGCGGACGGCCCGCAATCGAATTCGATTCCCGTAACTCAACCGGGCGTAGCGGCGGCCCCTTCGCCTGCGCCAACCGCGGCGACCGAGGACCCTACCCTTGTGCCGAATCTGGACCCGCTTCAGGCTCGTCAACTTCGACGAAAGTTGGTGGCGGAAATCGCCGCAAACAAGGATGTCCGCAGCGAGTCGGTACTCCAGGCATTGCGCAATGTACCGCGTCACTTGTTTACCAACAATGCGTTACTAGACCTTTCATACGCTGATCACCCCCTGCCGATTGGTTACGAACAGACGATATCGCAACCCACGATCGTCGCAATAATGACCGAAGCTTTGGAACTCACGGGCAAGGAACGAGTGCTCGAAATTGGAACTGGTTCGGGGTACCAAGCTGCAATTCTCTCTCTGCTCTCGCGCCAAGTATTCTCGATGGAACTTGTCGAGGATCTTGGTCAGGCGGCAAAGCTCAGACTCGCCAATCTCGGCTATCGAAACGTACAAGTGCGCATCGGCGACGGCTACCAAGGTTGGCCTGAAGAGGCACCCTTCGATCGCATACTGCTGACAGCCGCCCCGCCGAGCGTGCCTCAGATTCTGCTGGATGAACTGACGGCCAATGGCATCCTCGTGGCTCCGATTGGCCGGGCACACGGAGCCCAATCACTGTACCGCTTTCGCAAAATGAAAAGTTCAATCGAACAAGAGGAACTCGGCGGCGTGCGGTTCGTGCCCATGATTCCGGAAAAGGCGGGCTATTGATCGCCGCTCAGCTCGCAACATTGCGGGCTTTCTAGAGTTCACTCGGAGCGTGCTTGACGCCGAGATTCGGTCATGCGAACTAAGTGTTCGCCCTTTTCATGCACAACGTCGACGAAAGCCTTTGCGGACAAGTCATAGACGCTAGACCTAATTGCCTTTCGCGCACTTACAGGACGGGGTTACTTTGAATCAGCTCGGAATGTGGCGGAGTTGATCTTGGCGATTGTGCATGAGCCATTGCCTGTCCCGTCCAATGTCTCTGCACTCGTACCGGCGGCATTTGACGCCTGGTTTCTTCGATCTTGCTCCCGTGATCCCGAACATCGCTTTCCCGACTCGGACTCGCAACAAAGTGAATTGGAACATGCCCTAGGCACCCCTGCCCCACAAGCTATTGCATTACCCGAGCGTCCGCCGACGATTTCCAGCCCGCGCCGAGGCGAAGCCAGGAAACTCGATTCGAATGCTCGCCTGCTTTCGGAGGCATCGCAGTTCAGTCAACCTCAATGGAAGCGAATCCTCACATCACCGTTCTACTGGGGCCTGGGCGCAGCCTCGGTATTTGCCGTTGTTTCGACGAGTTGGCTTCGCACCAGTCTTCAGCCAAGACCCACCATGATGCAATCCTCACCGGGAGCATCCACGGTCAGCTCGACTCCAACCGAGGTTGCGCAGCAGCTAGAAAGCGCTGACACGTCGCAACCCAAGGTGGAGCAGCCAGCGCCGGGTACAATACCCTCCGTGCTCGAGACGGCACGACCTCCTTCGGTAAGTGCCAAGCGCGCTGCGGTGCCCAGGATTCACGTTAATCCCAAGGGTCCCGAAACGTCGAAGCGCCCCCCTGCTCCGGCACTGTTGAGCAGGGGATCCGCCTGCACACGTTCATCTCAATGTACAGACGGACTCTGCGCGGGCTAGCGTACGCCTGCAGCACGGGATGCGATGACGCACTCAAGGCATTCACCCAAGAATGTGAAGGTGAATTGCGGGCAGTGGCTCAGAAACTCAAGATCTTTGGCGATGAGCTCGATGACGTTCGTCAGATAGTGTGGGACAAGGTATTCCTTGAATCGCCCGAACACTCGAAGAGGATATTGGAATATCGAGGTGCCGGCAGGCTACTTCACTGGTTTCGTGTACTAGCAGCGCGGACGATGCTCGACGAATTACGGAAGGCAAGGCGCAGTGACAAGCAGCAATTGCTGGCGCGCGACAGCGCGCTATGGAACACAGCCCCAAGTGCCGATCCCGAGTTTGCAAACATGCGGAACAAATACAAGGATTCGTTCCGAGCCGCGTTCGAAAGTGCCGCGCATTCCTTGGAACCGGAGGAGCGACGCAACTTAGTGCGGATAGCGGGGAGCTAGATAGCATGATGCGGCTATTTGATGAAGAGATGTCGGTGAGTTTGTCGAGGTTGTTGCGGTAGCCCCCGTATCTTGGCGCGATGAAATTGAAGTTCGATGTCGAAGTCCCGGCAGGGAGGCTGGCCGAGGCCGGCATACAATTTGTGCAGGCTCATTTCCCACCCTAGGCGACACGCGCAATCCTACGGCTCTACGGCACCTACCAATATTTGAAACGTATTTCATTCATTTTGCTCTTATGCTTGTGTCCGGACCGGTCGTTGCCAAAGGGCAGGCGGCCGATTATTCATGAAGTCACGATCGTTTGGCACCGGATACACTTCACGACCCAGTGGCCCCCGGTTTCGTTCAGCTGGCGATCATTCCTCATTGGAATTGCTGAGTGATAATGATGGCTCGGTCGTATTTGGTTGGGTCGCCGACGGGGTCCTGTTCACGCGGTTTATGGGCGGATTGAACGCGGAGACGGGTTACATTTATGCAACTCGACTCAGTTCGCTCGTCGGTCCCGCGCAATCCATTATCTTCTTCTGCGATTCCAGCGAGCTCAAGAATTATGATCTGCTGGCTCGAAGTGCGTTCGCCAGGGTCATACTATCGAGTCGGCGTAAGTTCACTTCGCTCGTGATGCTAACTTGGGCAGAAGGTCCATCGCCCACGTCCCGAGCATTGGCGGCAAGTCTCGGCGAGCCAATTGAACTATTGACCAGTGTAAACGCCTTCGAAGCCCGGTTGGCGCGTCAGGCCCCGCTGGTGTCGCGCAAACTCGATCCCAAGACTTGGGTTACCGTTGACCGAGCCACGGCGAGTGCGCGTTGACGATTAATTACTCATACCAATCAAACATCTCCACGCCAAAGACAACTCGCCACTCGGGCGCGCCAAATTGCTGATGCAGGCCTCGACCCGTGCTCAGCTTTACCCGCAGCTGCGAGTCCTGTTCAGTCGTGCTTTCGATTCGACCCGTAATGAGTCCTTCCAGCGCCGTCGTGGTGGAGCCGAGGAATGACTTGAAGGCTGTTTCTCCATAAAGTTCGGGACCGATGATAGCTCTAATTCGCTTGTCTCGAGTGACGGCGAATTTGGGACCCGCAGCTATGCCGAAAAGCAACTCGCTGCCGCGGGGGCTGCCGGGTGTTGGTGCGTCATTGAGCGTACGAATGTGTACGCCCAGCTGTGCTGCGGTGGTCAGCATCCCGGTGTCGCCCGCGAACAGTGCGCGAAGCATGCCGCGGAATTTACCGTCCGTGTCGTAGTCGCTACGTATACCATTCGGGATCATGAGTTGTGCGCCCAGCCCGAAGCGAAGTGGACTGTTGTATTCGCCAAACAGGCGGGCATCGAATCCCACGCGCGCATCCGAGATCAGATCCGGGATCCGTCCGACGCTAACGTCGGGGTCTGTGAATTGATAGGCGCCCAGCGACCCGCTTTGGCCCTTGATGATGAGCGGACTGGTCAAATTGAGATAGAAGCGAAGGTTTTCGTGGGTGACTGCAACTCCAACATCGGCAAAGCTCTGGTGTTTGATCACACTCAAGTGCTGAGAGCCGTCAGACGCCGTCAACTGGAGCGGCTTATACGCGTACCCACTCGAGATTGCGACGACCCCGCCCAGGCGTCCTCGCATGTTTAGCTCGTCCATCACCATCCAGCCGCCTCCGGGCGCCGCCGGATAGAAGCGTTCGACGGCAAACCCCTGTGCTTGAACTTGGGCGCGTGCATACGTCGTCCAAAAACTTGCCAGTGAGAATGTGACAGCAAATATAAAAATGTGCATCACCAGACAGCAACTGACGCCGTCTACGGCGGCAATGCGCCTTGGGAGATTAGAACTCGGCATGAACCCTCCCGCTGAAGATATTGACGGGGCCGCGATCCGCATTGAAGGCTGGGTTCGTAATGCGTTGATAGTCAGCCCCTAGCCACACCGAAGTAATAACGTTTACGTTGTAGAATGCCTCAACAACGCTCTCCATTGCCTGATTGATGTTGCCGTCTCCGATAAAACCATCGATACCTCCCGCGCGCAAATAGTTGGCATGCGCCTTAGATATCCAGCCAAGACCAGCGCCGATACCGGTAATGTCTGCGGGCCTGTGCCAAACCGTGCCGTTGCTGAGGGCACCAAAAGACACTGATCGGTCCGTCGAAAAGTAGGCGTCTACCTCAGTCTGCCCGTCCGATATCATGCCTCGGAAAAACACGCCGATATCATCCGTGATATGCTGCTCGAGATTAAGCCCAATGCCCATCTTGATGTTGGGACGGCGCACCCAGCAAAGATCGGGAGCATTAACATTGGTTGAGCCGTAATTGTAACTCGTGCAAGTGGTAGCATTCTTCGTCGGGTCCGCTTGATGGGCGGCCACGGCGTCATCGAAGCGGCCGATGTTTTCCCGGTTGCGGTATCCGAGCACACGCACCGCACCAGCTTGTCCGAATAGCTGATGCTTGTGTTCGAGCTCAATCTGATCGCCGTATAATTTGTAGATTCGGAACTCTTGTTCGAGCGCATTCGGGTTCTTGGGCGGCGTTATCCGTCCGTAGCGTAGCGCCCAGTCATCGTAATAGAGCTCGGCAACGCCTCCCCAGGAGTAACCTCGCGCGTCCGACCCGAAATCGTATGCATTATAGGTCATAAAGGCGAGATTCGTGAATTGACGACGCAAGTCGCCCGAAAATGTATTCTTGTCTAGAAAGTCTAGAATGCTGAAGCTGCCTGCGGTCAGCACGAGGCGCCGGCTATCAACGACCGTACCCAATTGCATCGGGTCCGAATCCTTCACGACTCGTTTGCCGCCAAGCCCAATTGTCTGCCGAAGATACGACCGCGAGCGGTAGATCTGTGGAGTCTCTGTTCCACCCTTTTGAAGCTCGAAATTCTGTACGGCACCGAGCCCTTTGAGATTCGACAGGGGTCGTTCGGAAATGACCTCAGGAACATAATAGGCCTCCGCGCCACTCCAGAGTCGGACACCGAGAAAGACCGTAAATGTTCCGGTAAAACTATGCTCACCGTTCGTCGAAAGTGAGCTGGTGTTGATGCCATTATTTAGATTGGTGTACCGCGCCGAAAAGGGCGCCTTGTAGCTTGAGATCCACGTGAACTGTCCGTACGCATTCCAGCTCTCGTCTTTTATGTCGTGCAGTCCATTGTGAGAGAGCAAATTCATGACATCGAATTGCTCGTCGGGCCTGGGTGCCGCCGTAACTTGCGCACGCGCTGTCGCCGGTAAGAACACCAGGACGGCGGCAGCTAGGCCGCGTAAGTCTCGGCCGATTGCGTGTTGTCTAATCACGCAACCCGCCAGGCACTGGGCAGATTCGGCGGCAGGCTCGCCCGCCAATTCTAGAATCATCGCGCATTCGCGAGCCGTACTCCGCCAAACCTGTCCTCTGCATCTCTTGATACGTTCGAATTGTCATTGCTCAACTTGTGAGATGGGCGTGCCATCAATTAGTGCTTCGCAGTACGGGCCTGCCAGGGCCGCGGGACCATACTTCAATTTAGCCCCCCAAATGGCTGGGACCGTTCCAACACGGTGACAACTTTGGCGATTGGCCAGATTGCCGGTCTGGCTGTAGGTCGTTGCGAAATGAGCCACCTTTTGTCACGCGGGCATCGGCCAAAATGCTGCCAATTTGCCCAGAAAGACCGCCTGAGATCTTTGAGGGGCCAATGCCCCTATTTGGGTGTATAATCCCTCAGTCCGCCCTGACTTAAAACAGCTGCTTAGCGGGCGGATAAGGAGTTCGACCATGGACAAGCGATGGTACCCCGCGGCGCTCACGGCTGTCCTCGTGGGCTGCGGCGGCAGCGCCGACAACAGTGGTGAGGGGACGGGTAGCACTCCGGGCACAGGGGGCGTTGATGCGGGCATCCCATTAGCGACAGGGGGCAGGCCCAATGTGTACTATGGAATTGCAGCAGGCGGGATCGATGCTGGCGCCCCCTCAACGACTGGCGGCATTCCGTCCAACTACTATGGCGTCGTGTTTTATGGACCCATGCCTGTCGGCGGCGCAGCAGGTACGGGTGGGACCAACCTAGTTACGCCTACCGGAGGCAAGTACGGACTGGGCGGTTACATGACCGCCTATGGCCCGATACCTATCGGTGGCGCGGGTGGCGTCGCGCCGACCGGCGGACGCAGCAGCATCGATGGCGGTGGGCCTTCGGCAACCGGCGGAATGCCTCCCACCAAGTACGGGCCCATGCCGATGGGCGGTCAGACGTCAGTCGGCGGAACTTCGGGGATGGGCGGAACGAAGGCCGCAACAGGAGGTTCGGCCGCGAAGGGTGGAACCAGCGGCATCGACACGGGATTCCCGACGGGTGGCAAAGCAGGGTTAGGCGGACAGGTCACGGTGGACTACGGCGTGCTCGTCGGGGGAGGCTCAGCAATCGATATGCGAACGGGTGGCAAATCGAGTACCGGTGGTCAACCCATCATTGCTCCGATGTACGGCGTACTTCCCGCGCCAAACACGGGTGGCGGCGTAAGCCTCGACTGATCGCTCCGCGAATGCCATTGCACTCTCACAATTGAATCCCAATCGGGATCCTTCCGGCTTCGGGCTGATAGCTGACCGCTGATAGCTGATAGCTTTGTTTTGCGCGGCACTGAGGACACATTGTGTTCCCGTGCCGAAATGACCCCCAAAATAGTCTGTGAAGGGGACTGCCCTACGACTGTCACACTTGGCACAAAATGTTGTGCCAAGTGGTGGCGCCAGCCACGGTATGGCCCTATTTTCGGCGGTTTGCGACTGGAACGCCTCTTGCGTTAGTAACGTACGCCCCGATTTATTTGGCACAGTCGGGCGGGACCGGAGCCGCAAAATGGGAATCTTAACGACTTATTCGACTGCGAAACGCGACCTCAAGAAGCGTTCTTTCTCCTCATCGATGTTGCTCGCGACGCTGCTGGTGATCGCCTGCTCGTCGCAAAGCTCGGATGGAGGAAAGCGCGAAGCAGCCAATCCGCGGGGTAAGACTGTCCTAGGTCAGCCAGATAATGCATCCGGCTCCGGCTTGACTATCGATGAAGCCAAGATCACGGGCAGCATAACTGACAGCGAGTTGGCATTGAAGATCCCGGTTTCGCTTCAAAGTGGAAGTGCTACCGGAAAGCTTTCGATACAATTGTTGGATCTGGTTTCTGGAGCGGCCCTGACCAAAAGTGATGCTCCGTACCAACTGGACGCCAGTTCTCCGCAAACAATCGCGACCTCGCTAGCATTGCCGGCGGGTCTGAATCGTCAAGCACCCCTGGTGCAATACGTCCTGCGCATCGACGCTGCCGATCAGGGCCTGTCAGTCAAGCGTAGCTTGCTGTACGCGCCACAACCTTACGAACTGCGCCTCGAGGGCCCCTCTACACCGCGCCGCGACAAGAAGGCCGTGTACCGCGTGGTGACTCAGGACCCGCGCTCGCATCAGCCTCTTTCACAAATTCCCGTCTCGCTGTCGATAAAGCAAGACGGGCAAGCAGCCTCGAACTTCGCGGGCAAGAGTGACGACTTTGGAGTATTCGAACAGGAACTCACTCTCGCGAGCGTGGGTCAAGTTACTTCGTCGCTGTTGCGACCCAGCTCAAGTCGATCTTGACCCCAATAGTCGCAAGCGAGGCGGCAAAACTAAAGGACCAGGGTTGCGACATCAATTACCTTTTCAACGCTTGTGGAAATACTGGGAAAACCACGGGGTCGTTGCTGGCGGAGCAAGTCGCTACGACGACGCTGGCTTATGACGCCTGGGGCAACCCTTTTAGCATCGCGGCCAGTACGTCTTGGAACACGATGCTCACCCTGGCCAGCCGCGGTCCGGATGAAATCGCGGGCACCACCGACGATGTAACCTTCGACCTGACCTATTCCGACCTCGGTATGCCACTCGCCCAGCAAGGCTTTGCAACGAATGGTAATAATCATTTCGCCGTGGGCGCGGCCGCAGTTGGAGGAGCCAGCGCCGCTGGCGGGGCGGGGTCGACGGTTGATGTAACGACAAGCTCGACAGAGCCGCGGGTACGTCGGAGTTTTCCGGAAACACTTTACGTGAACCCGGAACTGATCACGGGACCCGATGGTAAAGCCGTTCTGGACCTGCCGCTCGCGGACAACATTACCCAGTGGCGCGTGTCGATGATGGCAAATTCCGCACAGGGACGGCTCGGGAGCGCAACTAGTGGGCTACGCGTATTTCAGGATTTTTTCGTCGATATTGACTTTCCGGCAACGTTGACGCGTGGTGATCGCGTAGAATTTCCTATTTCCGTCTACAACTACCTCGACACGCCTCAGACGGTTCAATTATCTCTCGAGGCCGCCAATTGGTATACAGCGCTCAGTCAGACCAACCTGGCCGTCGATTTGCTGCCGGGTGAAGTGAAGGGCGTCCGCTTCCCGGTTCAAGTCGACCGGGTTGGACAGGGCACGCTGACCGTGCAGGCACTAGGGTCCAAGGCGTCCGACGCGGTGGCTCGCGGTGTGCGCGTGGTCTCGGACGGAAAGCCCTACACATCGGCGAAATCAGGATCCCTTGCAGCCGGTTCGACAAGCCAGTCCGTCACGTTTCCCTTCAACACGATCATTGGTTCGCAGCAGCTGTATCTCCAGGTTTTTCCCGCCTACACGTCGCAAGTTCTCCAGGGGCTGGACAGCATTCTAAGAGTGCCGTCAGGCTGCTTCGAACAAACTACTTCAACCACTTGGCCCAATGTTCTCGTAACGAAGTACATGAAGGCGACCGGACAGATAACGCCCGAGATTCAGATGAAGGCCGAATCGCTCATGTCGACGGGCTATCAGCGCTTATTGACCTTCGAGCATCCCGGCGGCGGTTTCTCCTGGTTCGGCACGCAGGACCCGGCACCCTATCTGTCCGTGACGGCGTTTGGGGTGATGGAATTCGCGGACATGGCAACGGTGCAGACGGTAGACGACGCAATGCTGAGTCGGACGTGCAATTGGCTGGCGTCTCAGCAATCTTCTGATGGTTCGTGGACTGGGGACCAATCCGAATTCTTTACCTTCCACACGAGCAAGATCAGAAATACTGCATTTACCTTGTGGGCATTGAGCAGCGCCGGTTTCGCTGGGCCCGCCGTGGGCAACGCCGTTGCGTACGTCAAACAGCATTTTGCGGATGAAACGCCGGATGCTTACACGCTTGCCTTGATCGCCAACGCATTTGCCCTGGCGGCTCCCAATGATTCACTACTGACGGATGTACAGGCAACCATGCCGGTAAAGGCTGCGGACGGCGGTGCTGAGGCCCATCTTTACTATGAGCCTACGGCGCGGACGGTGGCCGCCGCAACGACACTCGAAGTCGTTAGCAATTGATCGAACGCAAGTGATCGCAGCTGAGCCTGCGATCACTTGGTACTAGCCGAATGGGNNTTGCGGGCTTGTTCGATGAACTCCGATGATGATTGCACAGGAATAGAGCGGGTCCTTCCTGTGCAATCCAAATGAGCCGATAGCTGAGGAGAAACGAAGGACACCTCCTGGTTGAAAGCGAATATCCATTACTCTGAGCATTGCAGAATTGAATGATCGCTGCGCGAGGTACGTACAAATCCGCAATACGCGCTGCTGATGTTACGTATTTTCTGGCAAGCTGTGTTCTAGGCAGCAGTGCAAATAAATGAAAATTTTGCGCCAACACGAACGATGCTTATTGCCGCAATCGATAATTGCGATCTAACTACTGCGTGATATGAAAATCGTCTCGACAGCAACTTAAGTCCCTACGCTGTCAGCCGTTCGCGCACGAGTAGCTCTCAGGTCTCGAGACCGTTTACCTGGGGCACCTTCTCGCAATTGGCGTAAGCGTCATTCGGTTGACGCTCCGCTAGCGAGACAGCGACTCGAAAACAAATCCGAAACTTCGGCACTAATCAAATGGTACCGATTAAAGCATGAGGAACAAACCGTGGTTCAACATCGACTGACCTGGGCCTTTAATCCACCAGCGCCTGAAGCGGCTACTTCCGAAGTAAGGGTAGAGCCGCCGCAACACAGTATGGTGGTGCCAGCGCATGTCCCTGTGCATCCGGGGTCGGATCAGGGGACAGTTTCGGTATCGGAGGCGTTGGTGGAGGTAATGGCCCGCCTGGGCGTAAAACACGGCTTCGGCGTGTTTGGCGGAGGCATTGCACCTTTTTGCGAGGCCGTGTCACGCAGCGCGGTTCGCATCGTGCACTGCCGGCATGAAGCCGGGGCCGCCTTTGCTGCCATTGAGTCATCATTGGCCAGTCAACAATTGTCCCTGGTCATGGCAACCACCGGCCCCGGGTTGACGAATCTATACACGGGAATGGTAGCTGCGCGCTGCGAGGGCGCCAAGGTCATATTCATATCGGGGTCGACTGCCGCTGCTCAGCGCGGGCGTGGGGCCTTTCAGGAAACCAGCCACTACAGTACCGCGCTGCCTTCGCTCTATTCAACCGGTCATCTCTTTCATCAGGCGGCCATCATCGATGACGCAGCCGAACTGCCGACGATTATTGCGCGCCTAATTAGCGGTGCATCCAGGCCCAATGGCTTCGTAGCACACCTTGGCCTGCCGGTATCGATACAGACGGCGCGCGTACCGTTCCGCAATCATGTACCTCTAGTGACGGGTTACCCAGCCGCCTGTAACGATGAAACTCTGGACACTTGTATTGACTCGCTCACACGGGAACCGTTCGTAATCTGGGTGGGCTTCGGCGCCCGACATGCAGCGCAGGCTGTCCGTGCCCTGGCGGCTCGCTCGGGTGCGCCAGTGATGTGTTCGCCTCGGGCCAAAGGGATTTTCCCCGAGGATTCCCCGCAATTCCTCGGCGTAACCGGGCTCGGCGGTCACAGCGAAGTCGAAGCGTACCTGCGAGCCAACCCACCCGCCCGAGCCCTGGTGCTCGGAACCCGACTCGGCGAGTTCTCTTCGTTCTGGTCGCCTGACCTTGCCCCTAGGTACGGGTTCATCCATGTCGATCTGGATCCCGAGGCATTTGGAACCGCCTACCCGAGCGTGCCTACGTTCGGCATCCAGGCTGAAATTGGGGCTTTCTTGAAGACGCTGCTGGCAAGGTGGCCCAAGGGCAGCAGCAGCGACAGCGACAACTTCAAGCCATCCCCTTCGGCTTTGCCATCACGAACGGCGCGCAGTTTCGGTCCCGTGCGCCCCAGCTATCTCATGGATATGATCCAGCGCGAGATTGTCGACCAAAGCGACTGCATAGTGCTCACGGAAGCCGGTAACTCATTTACACTGGGAAGCCACTATCTTCGTTTCCGCAGCCCAGGCCGTTATCGAGTCAGCACTAGCTTTGGTTCGATGGGCCAGGCCGCCGCGGGTGTGATTGGCGCGGCGCTCGGGAGCGGCAGAAAGGCCGTCGCCATCGTTGGAGATGGCTCCATGCTCATGCTGAACGAAATCAATACGGCCGCCAACTATGCCATCGATGCGGTGTGGATCATTCTGAACGACGCTCGCTACGGGATGATTGCGCAGGGCATGCAATCGATAGGCTGGAAACCTTTCGACACCGATTTCCCGCGGTCCGATTTCGTTACAATAGCGCGTGCTATGGGCGCTGATGGCATCCGTGTCGAACACGAATCCGAAGTCGGAGGCGCGCTTCAACGTGCGCTCGAGGCGAAGGGACCGTTCGTCGTCGATGCGATTATTGACCCCCACGAAGCCGCTCCGGCAAACCGGCGCAACAAGAGCCTTGTCGAGCAGGGCGTCAATGCGGGCAGCAGCTCCAAGACAGGAGGGCAAAAATGACTGAATCCAATGCATCGGGCCACCCGAGCTCAGGGCCCCTGGAATCGGGAAATTTCCCTGACAAGCTGCTGGCCCGAGTGGTCACGCCGGGCCGCCAACCGCGATTGCACGGCTATGACGTCGAGGCTGATCTGGCTCAGCACTATAGCCCCTCTGAAGTAGCCTACCTTGCCATTACCGGTGAATTGCCTGAACCGGACGCGGCGGCGGCGCTCGACGCAGCCTTGGTTTTCGCATCGCCGGTATCCGTCGCATGCGCACCGACGCATGCCGCGGTGTTGTCGCAGCTGTGCGGAGCGAACTCCGGCGCGACATTGGGTGTTGCAGCGATTGCGCTAGCCGAGCAGGCCAAATCCCTCTTATACGAACACGAAGAACTATTGACTTGGCTGAACGCCCCGGCGGCTCCATTTCCCAGCCAATTTCAGTCAATGAAGACCGAGGACCGCGATGCCGTTGAGCGCCTGGTGTCGGCGCTGCGTCCCAGTCGCCTCGTTGTTCCGACTCTGTCGCACGAGCCGGCCCCAGATGCCGCCGTGATCGCGGTGCTGCATGCCTGCGGGCTGCGATCCAGTCGGCAGATTGAAGCTCTGCTCGTGTGGACACGACTGCCCGTCGTGCTCGCAGAGGCCTTTGCGGAAACCGAGGCCAACTTCAAGAACTACCCGATTAATCTTCCCCACTATGAGTATCAGGAGGCTGCATTATGAGCTCCGAATCCATCAAATTGCCAACACATTGTGCTCAATGGGGTTGGGACGACCACCAGTATTTCGGACATTCGGTGTTTGGAGATCTGGCTGGGCATGAATCGATGATCGGAATGTCGGCTCTGTCCGTGCTCGGCCGAAGACTTTCCAAGGAATGTTGCGATGTACTGGATGACATTGTTTGCACATCCACTCTTGCGGATCCGCGCATCTGGCCGCTCAAAATCTCCAGACTCGTAGCAGCCTACGGTTCCACGATGCCGGCGGTCGCTGCTGGTTTGTTGATCCAAGAAGGGGCACGGATTGGACCTTGGATCGCCGCTGGCGCCGCAGCCACGTTGACAGAATTGCACAATGCCATCAACGGGCAAGAAAGGAACTCTATCGTAGTTCGCAATGTGGTTGAAGGATATCTCGCAAGACACCGAATAATTGCGGGATTCGGCACACCTTATCGCGACTATGATGAACGCATAATTGCATTTAGGAAATGCATGCTGAACCGAAGGCGCAATGAATTGCCCTATTGGCGAACGATGGAGGCTGTCATCAATGCCGTTCGAGACCTAAGGCAGATAGCTCCAAACATTGGACTGGGAATGGCCTCCTCAATGTTAGACATGGGCATCACCCCTGCAGAAGTCGGGCCACTTGCAACTGTGTTAGTGCAGCATATGTTCGTGGCCAATGCTGTCGAAAGTGTCAAGCAATCACCTGCTCTCTTACGTGAATTACCCGAGAGTCACGTTACGTACATTGGCGTGCCCACTCGCACCAGCCAGAGGGCAATTGGCAGCGTCTCATTTTTGCACACGAGGCAGTCCCGCAATGGCAAGATGGCGTCCGGACAATAACTCTCGAGCCCGGATATACCCCAGGTAAAGTGTGTGAATCGCCTGGGCACAAGCCCCAAGCCCTGATTTTCCTTGGGTACATGAAGTAAGTGGGCCGATGACATTGGCGTTACCCATCGGACAGAACTTCGCTCCAGGTCCCTTGATGTAGGCGGAATCCCTAAAGGTTCTCTCCCACCATCCGTTTGTGCGCAGTACGTTTGGTGGCTTTCTGGTAGCAGCTGACCAGTCGGGTTCCTGTTGTTGGGACGGGTAATTGCAATGCGGAGGTAAGGACACAATGGCCTGCGAGTTTTTATCCGGAGACGGGGTCCTGTTGGCAGTATGGGGCAAGCCTAGTAGGGCTGATGTTGACCGAGTCATTGAACGCTTGACGTCCGCTGCTGAGCAGTCAGGGCGACCGGTCGTGTATATTACTCGCATACCTGTGGATGCCCCGACACCTGACTCAAATGTTCGACAGTACATCAACGCAGCAATGCCAAAGGCAACGTCGATGTGTTCGACTTACCACGTCGTGCTCGAAGGTACAGGATTCATGGCGGCCCTCAAGCGAGGCGTCTTGGTAAGCCTGTTCCAGATTGGCAACAAGCGTGGCATGTTCTTCGTCCACGCCGACGCCGATGAGGTAACGAGAAGTATTCCTACCGAAAGGCAACTTACAGTTCGGGCTTTGCTCATACGTGCCGATGCGCGAGGACTGCTTCGAGGTCGCACTCCAGTGTCCGTGGCGCCGAGGAGCAAGCGGCGTCGAGGCTCACCCTTGGACTCCGGCGTGCGAATCAATCAGGAAGAAGTGTCGAGAATCGCGGGCTCCAACCTGAGATAGCTCGTTGCCGCCGCGGCTTCTGAGGCAAGCTCTGGCTAATGGCGCGTAATCACTCAGGCGAAGGACCCACCTCGCCTTTCCATTCTCTGAGTCGGTTGAGCACTTCCGAGCGACGGATGTACCTTTGCCAAACGAATGCGAGATCGAAGATTAGCGCTGACAGCCACCACAAGTACAAGAACGCACCGCTTGCGATTGCGACTGGCCATATCGGGGGGTGGGCTTGTAGTAGGTTTTCCAATTCTTGAGTGCTGGCTTGGACCTCGGTGTCAGGACTTGGGTTGGCGCTCGTGCTCGACTTATCATTGCCGGGCACAATAACTTTCTCTCTTGCTTTACGGGCCTCGATCTTGGCAATAAGATCGCGGCGCTCCTTCGGCGTGAGCGGATCGACTGGGTGTGCCAACTGATTGCCAACAAGTGAAGCAATGACGAGGCTCCCGCTTATGACTAACGGGCGCATATTCTTACCGAACCACCGGGCGCTGCGTTTTGCTTCCTTGTTCAAAAGCCAATGAATGACGCGCCACAGCCAATTACGTGGCAAATCTTGGTCTGCCTCAGGTAGTTCCTCGATGGGCCTAGGCTTACTGATGCCAATCATGCCAATCAAACCCACGAGTAACGCCGTGCCGAGCGTGAACCCTGTCTCTACACCGCCCAAGCGGTGCCACACAGGGTAGATGGCCTGGTGTGACCACCCGGGAACAAGCTGTGCCACGCGGTGGAACCAGGCAAACATCGAACCTACGTCCATTCGAGTTTGCGGGTCCACGATCCCCACGTAACCCGCACAGCCCAATACGAATGCCGTTGCCCCCCAAAGCCAGCGTCTCTTGGTGCTAGCCAGGCGCGGCCAGCGAGCAAACAGGGTGGTCCCAGCGATGAGCGTCGCAATTCCCAGCCCATCCCTAAACAATTGCAGGTTGCTGCCAGCGGGCTCTGGGTAGCTACCAAGAACCCGCCAGTGCACATACCTTTGCACTGAATCGAGTGGTGCATGCACGTACTGCGCTACTGCCTTGTGCAATATGAGAGTGCCTCCTAGCAGAATCAGAAAGCTGAGCGCATAGGGCAGCGAAGGACTTATGACGTAGACGAGCCAACGCGTTTTTGGCGCCTGAGAAGCAACTCCCGAATTGGGGATTACATCGGCTGCGTAGTGCTCGAAGACCGAAGGATCCGACCAATAGTCATTGTGCGCCTTGCCTGGCAAGAGATATCGGGCAAAGCCGAAATCATTGCGCTCATTGAAATCGAATCCCGCAATATGTCGCTCGCAGAGCCAACGACGCGCCGTGTCCAATCTATAACCGACCGGATCACCGTAGTCGAAGTAGTTGCGCCATTTGATCGGGCGCGTCTGAAGTTCACCGGGAGCGCTGATTGAGCGATAGTCTTCAAACAGCTCGGGCCAAAGTAAGATGTGCTTGTCGATGGGTGAACCGATTGTCAACAGGCCGTGAACCTGGTTGAGCCAAGCGGGATTGTCATGCACGAGCAGTGGTGAAAGGCTGCAATTCGGGTCTTGCTCCCAAGTTCTACCTGACATCGCCTCCAGTAATGCGATGAAGGCGACTACGGTGCCCTCACTGTGGGCGACAATGTGCAGGCGGGCCTTCTTGTTACGCCCCCAAATGTGCTTGAGCGCCTGGTGACATCTGCCGATGATGCTGCACCGGAACGCCGTAAATTCGGTGAAGATCTGCACGTCACCCACGAATTCATCCAGGATTTCGCGTAGATTGAAATCGAACAGCCCCGCTTTTCTGGCCAACAGACACAGATTTTCGAGCACGTAAATGGTGTCAACGATCTCGTCGAGCACTTCAGCGGCCATCGTGAAGTCAGGCTCGCTTGACGCTTGGGTTTGACCGGAAGATCGTTGTTGGGGCGCCCTCTTGAAGACTGCGCGCGCTCGAGAGATTACCGTTCGGGCCCAAGCTTTGGTCTCATCCAGTGTGTGACCCTCTTTGACGGCTGATTGGGGAACATCGGCCCAGTATACTTCGCTAAACCCAATCCGCGCTAGCCGGGAACTCGGATCCACGTTGCGATCGACAGGCAGGACCTTATCGAGATCGCCAACATCTCTGTAAAAATAGCCAAGCGGTTGCGGCGCGATTAAGGTCGCGTCGTTTGCAAGCTTCTGGATGCGCGCCAATCGAGTTGCGACGGCACGGACGGTCTCATTGCGAATTTGGTTTCCAATACCGTGAATCGCGATAATTATGTCGTCGTATCGGTCCTGATCGGGTTGCATGCCGGTCCCTTCGTTCTTGCGAAACCATAGGACGGTTATCGAGTCATTGCGCAAATTGCGCTAATGTCTTCTTCAATATGAAACCGCCGTCCGGCATGATCTGCCGATTGCGATCGGGCCCATGGGGGTCAACGTTCATGATTGACATCCAGATGTCGTGGTTGCAAGCGCCATTGAGGTAGTAGGAGTGCTGGACAGCTCCGTGGACGGTCGAGGTACAGTCTATGGAAACCGTCACTGCTAAAGTCGGTACCGTAACCGGTTGGGTGCCACCGATCGTCTCCTTGGTGACGCCGATTAGTTCCGTAAAATAACTCAACCTTCATCTTATCCTTCCCTGTTTGGACACATGATCGCTAACGAGATCCCCTTAGTGTGGAGCCTACGCCCCCAACCTACTAAGCCAATGCAAAGTATGTTTACTTCGTACGCCACGCAAGATTCGAACCTGCGACCTTTGGCTCCGGAGGCCAACGCTCTATCCAGCTGAGCTAGTGGCGCATGCTGAGAAGTGCCGCGAATAGCACGTTTGGGCGGCTCTGGAAGTAAAGCATAGAAGCTGGGGAAATTCGCGCTGGATCACGCCCTGCGACAGATGCTCCGGCCAACGAATCGATCCCTTCGCTTACCTATGCCTTGGGTCTTACGCTCTTGTGACTGTCATCGGGTACGATCAGCCGAGGATCCTTGACCAGCCTCGAAATTGTCCGCTTACCCTCACCTTGTGCGAGGTACCAACGCACGTGTTCGGTGGTAATCCCGTATTGTTGTAGGGTGATCATTTGAGCTGGGGTCGCTCCGACCATGATCCATTCGAGGACCTCTTGATTCTTCGAGTTCAGAAGGTCTACCCAAGCTGCCATGGCAACTTCAGAAGTCGTGTTTCGGTTTGCGAGTCCTCGACCGCTCAACGAGCAAAGCGCCACTACGGCTCGCAAGCACTTATTCGTGATTGCAAGGCCGATTGACAGTCTTGTCTCGATTTCCACCGAGGTTAGTGACAATTTATGGGATGCAATCTTATCGAAGGTACTGTCTTGAACGATATCCTTGAGCGTCTTCTCGAGCATACCCATCATGGCTGGCGAAACGACGAACGACTTTCTCGAGGCCATGAATCATATTAGCAATGCTCGGCCAATAGACTAGGCATGCAAACACCCAATGTATGCTCTCAGTACTCCCGGAGGGATTCGAACCCTCGTGGCCCACAAGGGCAGCAGGTTTGTTCGGAACCTACCCATCTTCCCAGTTCAGCACGGGAGAAGCTCCCACCTGGGGTGAGGCCATCCAAACCGGAACCCCCGATAACCTAAAAACGCGGACCGATTCGCACTTCGGTCGGTGATTCTGCGGTGATATCGCACTGCAATTGAGGTTTTGAAGGCGGGCCCCTTAACTGTTCAGCTTAGCGTCCGTAGGCGCCAGACCGGGTCCGGGCCGCGTGACCTCCCATCGCCGCCGACATCATCTCTTGAATTGCCTGTTGCAAATCGACCGTACGGTACCCGGCGGGTATCTCGAATAGCTGCGCTGCCATGGGTTTTTGCTCGAGCTTGGACACTTCCACGCGTCCCGCTTCGCTCCCATCTTTCTCGTAGCCGACGACTCGCAGCGGAAAATGGCGGCCATCGAGCAATTCTGCCATCCACGCGTGCTCGGAGGGCATTCCGAGCGATGGCAGCTTGAGCCAGGATACGCCACGCTCGGCGATGCAGGCGAGAGCCTTCGAGCCACCCTCTCCGACGATTTCCCAGTCCTCGCAAGCGTGACCGGCGACTGTATCCTTGTGGCCAGTCTTTGTGATCTTGGGCGGCTTAGCGGGAGCCGAGGTTGAGCTCGGTTGGTGCATCGTCGGCGGTTTCATCCGATTGATGTGCTCGCCGATCTTATCGAGCTCGATAAGCACGACTTCTTTCTTGTCGTCGAGTACGGCAAAGAGCTTCTTGTCCTGTGCGGCAACGACCACGTACAGCTTGCCAATCGCCTTGAGCTGTTCGATGTCGGTCGGGACGTCGATGCGGATTCTGCCTCCTTTGATCTGGAGGTTAATCGGCGGAATCGGCTGGACTGCATGCTCTTTGGGGCCCGGTTTGATGAGCAACCCGACTTCCCCTTCAAATGCGTCGAGTGACGGCATCGAGCTGCTATTCGCCTGCGCGGTCACCCCGGCGTCACCTTGGTCGAGGCCAATCAAGGCTTTTATCTTGCCGCATCCAGTCATTGCAACGAGCCCAAGGCTTGCGGCAAGAAGTCCAATTCCGTTCGCATGAAACGAGGAGCGGCGTTTTTCCATTCGAGCATCCTACTTCAGTCGGTCAAACAGCGAAATGGGGTTTCAATTCGAGCCGGCACCGGGGGGTTGCTCCTGCAGCCCAAGCAAGATAGATTGAACTTCCGATGGGTGGCGCACCAAGGCTTACACCAAATCTTGCTCGTGAAAAACTAGCTTCGAGCCGCCTTGGGCGACTCTTGGAGGACTTTTGCAGATGTCTATTCGAAACTCGTCCGTTTTGGGCGTGCTGTTTTCTTGCTCAATCTTGATCGCAGGATGTGACTCGAGCAGTCAAACTCGAGCGGGAGCATCATCAACCGGGGGAGCAGGGGGAGCCGGCAATTCGGGGGGCGCGAGTTTTGCCGGCGGTGGCTCGTCGCCAAACGCTTTGACAACGGTTGTCGGGCCTGCAGCCGTCGATCTCTTGTTCATGGTCGACAACTCGAGTTCGATGGCGGACAAGCAGACAATTCTGGCTGCAGCAGTACCAGGACTTTTGTCGCGATTGGTTCAACCGAACTGCGTCGATTCGAGTGGCAAAGTCTTGGGAACGAGCCAACTCGGTGCGGCAACCCCCTGTCCTCAGGGCACCGCCGAGTTCAAACCCGTCAACAATATTCATATCGGAATCGTGACGTCGAGTCTCGGCGACCATGGGGGATACAGCATCTGCACGCCCGGGACGGCGACCAGTTATGTTGACGACAGTGGGCAACCCGTAGTTCAACCCAGCGACGAAAACGACAAGGGTCATCTTATAGGTACGTTGGGCCGCGCGGCTTCGATTCAAGCTGACACCGCAATCACTCAAACAGTGAATCTGAAGCTCGACCCGCTGGGATTTTTGGCTTGGGGTGATCCCGCTCTGCAAGCCGATCAGTCGCTCACCTCGGGCGAGCTTGGCTCGGCGCAAAAGGCGTTTACGGATATGGTGGCCGCAGTTGCGGAGAGAGGCTGTGGTTTCGAAGCGCAACTCGAGAGTTGGTTCCGCTTCTTGATCGATCCCGTGCCGCCGGTATTGCCACTCGATGCGCCCGACGCAACGAACCTGACTCATCGCAGCGGCGTCGATGATGCGCTGCTCGCTCAGCGGGCAGCGTTCTTGCGTCCCAATTCGGTGCTTACCATCGTGATGTTCACGGACGAAAACGATTGTTCCATCCGGGACACGGACCTCGGTTGGGTCCCGACGAAGCCCAGCACGAGCATCCCTGCGAGTTCTCCCGCGTGCGCAACCAACCCCAATGACAAATGCTGTTGTTCGTGTTCAGCCACGCCGCCCGCAGGATGTATGGCTTGCTCGGGAACGACCACGACCGCCACCAATGACGGCCCGTACCAAATGAACATCCGGTGCTGGCAAGAAAAGCGCCGCTTTGGTTATGAGTTTTTGTATCCAAAGTCGCGCTACGTAGTCGGCTTGACGCACGCGGAACTCTGCCCAGATCAGACCTTCGGGGATATGGATTGCGATTGCGGCCTCGCACATAACATTGGTGCGAGCTGTAGCCCCGGATCCAGACGAATGCCCAACCCTCTTTATAGCAATATCGTAGGACAGGATAGCACCGGGAAAAATGTGCTGTCCCAAACGATGGTCATGCCTCGAGCGGATAACTCGAACATCTTCCTAGTGGGCATCGTCGGCGTGCCGTGGCAGGATGTTGGCGCCACCGACGCCAGCGGAAATCTTACGTATATTCCTGTGACTGATCCGGCTTGGGTACAAGCTTCAGCAACTACCGTCCCGACTAATCCAGGCCCCGCTGGCATCTGGTCGATGATTTACGGTGACGACAATGCGAATATCACTCCGGGTGACGTGCACATGGTCGAGTCGCTGGTGCCGCGCGCAGGGCTCCCTGGACCGACTGCTGCAGCAGGAGCCGACGCGATCGTTGGACACGAATTCAATAGTGCCTTGGAAGAACTGCAATACGCTTGCATCTACACGCTGCCGACATCAAGACCCTGTCAATGTTCGTTAGGTTCGTCCAATTACGCCTATTGCAAATATTCGCATCCGAATGAATGTTGCGACCTCAGTTTTGCGGCAGACGGAAACGGCGGACCTGGGGGCGATTTCGACAAACCCGTATGTCAAGGCAACACCCAAGTGGCAGCGAGAGCCTTCCCCGGCCTGAGAGAGATTGCCGTCTTGTCCGACTACGCCAAGTCGCGCGATGCGGTTGCCGCAGGCAATTCAATCGTTACATCGATTTGCCCCAAGGATCTAACGGGTGACCCCAGTAGCCCCGGCTACGGCTTCAACCCGACGATGCAGGCAATCATCGATCGCCTCAAGGACAGGCTTCCGAGTAACTGAGGCGTCGCTTCGGCCTGGGTCGAGTCAGGCGTTGAACCATGAGCCTCATTGACTGTATCCCGGCACCCAGGGATTCAAAACGTTCTTAACCGTGTAGTTAGCGGCTTGTGCGTCGGTGAGTTGACGACCAGACCGGGTAGCATTGGTTGGATTTGCCCCGGCTCCGGTGCTCTTGTATTCATAGAAGCGCACGTTCGCGAGCGTGTTGTTGCTCATCGTAGTCCAGCCGGCTGCATTGATGTGCGCGCCCATATTGACGTTCAAGTACGCAACCGCACCGTACGGCCCCCACGGGCGACCCAGATACACCGAGCCGTTGGGAACGGATGAAGTGGTTTGAGTCGCCGTAACCGAGCCGCCAATAAATACAAGACCGTAAGTAGTGTTTTGCGGTGTCCGAGGCGCCGTGACCGCCGTGCCTTGGGCGACATTGTTCATCGTGCAATTTTCGAATACTGCAGTCGCATCGCCAAAGATGTAGTCCGTATCACCCTGAATGTAGCAATTCTTGAAATACTGAGTGCCTGTATTCGTATAGAGCGTGTCTTGATAGCTGAGGAATCGACAATTCAAGAATTGTTGTCGACTGCCCTCTGCCATCAGCGCAACGGCTTGCCCGGAGCCATTGCCGCCGGTATTTTGAAATGCTATGTTAGTCGCGGAAAAATCATTGCCTGTCACGATCACGGTACCGCCAGTCACGATATTGGTACCGAGCGCGTGAGTGATCGTCGTCGTAGTTGGGCTGTCGCCTACCAAGCACACGAATGGCTTATTGATCGTGACTTGCTCGTCGTACGTGCCGGCTTTGACATTGACTTGAATTAGCTTCGAGTTACTGCTGGAGATCGAGTTGATGGCCGCTTGAACGGTCGTGTAGTTGCCGCCACTCTTGGCGACCGTGATAGTCTGCGTCGCGCCGGGGCACGGCGAGTTACTGGTACTGCTCGAGCCGCCGGTTGCAGGCATGCCGCCGGTCGCAGGCGCGCCCCCGGTTGCCTTGGATCCTCCGGTTGCCGGCATACCACCCGTTGCTGGCATACCGCCCGTTGTCGGCACTCCGCCTGCAGCTTTCGATCCACCGGTTTGCATCATGCCGCCGGTGGTCGAAGCAATGCCGCCCGCAGCTTTCGATCCACCGGTTTGCATCACGCCGCCGGTTGCCGCAACTCCGCCTCCCGCGGTTGCACCACCGGTGGCCTTACTCCCACCCGTCGTCGGTGTTCCACCGACGGAATTGGCGCCACCCGTCGACGGGGTACCACCTGTTGCAAGCGCACCACCCACCGAGTTGTTACCGCCCGTTGCGGCGAGCCCACCTGTCGTCGCGCCGCTCGCGTTGCTGCCTCCAGTCGAGCTTGACCCACCGGTCGTTGTGGCTCCACCCACCGATGCTGTTCCACCGACGGCCGCCGCGGCACCCGTAGCATCCGAGCCGCCCACACTATTTGCACCCCCCTGGTCACCGGGAACCGTCGATTGGTCATTCCCGCTACAGGCACTAAGCAGGGCTACACCGATCAAAGAACTCGAAAGCAAGAGTCCGAAGTCCCGACTGGAAAATTGCCTCATGACTGAAATCTCCAACTCCACAATTCAGGCGAATTCACGGTTGCAGCGAGGACGAAGTCACCTGCCCGAGTGGGCATAGCGTGCTGACACTGTTGTGTCAGGTCGTCGGGCGCAGATCTGGAGGGCTCACGATTCGCGAGTCCTCCGAGTCGGACAAGGACGATTGCCGTCCGGACTGTCGAAGTCGCTAGAGACTGGAATGCTGGGGCACATCGGCACGTGGCTACGAGTGCCGTCATAACCAAAAGAGCCATCAGCCATTAGAATCACCGGTTTTGCCAGGTCGAAGCGCTTTTCTCCGGGGATTCCCTTTGATCCACAGCGCGCCGGTGCAAGTCTCTTTTGTGGACCGAAACCGACCTCAGACGTCACGTTCCAGAGTGCTTTCGCGAGCGGACAGTTACGAGCGCGCGCGGGGCACCAGCTGTTGGGAGGCTCGAAAAATGCGCTTTAGATCAATCTGGCTCGCTACGTTACCAGTTGTGTGGGTCCTCGGCTGCAGTGGGTCGGCTGTCTCGACGCCCTCTGGAACCGGGGGCGACAACAGTGTGGGAGGTGCATCGGGCCTTGGAGGGACCACGAATGCTGGTGGCGCATTGACCACAGGCGGAGCAGCCGCGATCGGAGGTAACTTGAACACCGGTGGAGTGGTCGGCACGGGTGGCGCACTAACCGGCGGCGCTCCCGCAACTGGCGGCGTCGCCCAAATGGGCGGGGCGTTGGCAACTGGAGGCGTGGTTGCAACCGGCGGCATCGTCAACGCGGGAGGAGTTACTCCGACCGGAGGAGCAGTCGCAACGGGCGGCGTGGTCGCAACCGGTGGAAGCAAAGCCGGCGGTGGCGTTACAAGCACGGGCGGAAGCAAGGCTAATGGAGGTGTCACGAGTACGGGTGGCAGCAGATCTGGCGGCGGCACATCGGGCACAGGGGGCGCGGCAACCGGTGGCACAACCGGTACCGGCGGATCCACCGGGGCATGCTCCGGGAGTTGTTCCAACGCGGTGGCAGGCGCTTGTTCGGCGCCGCAGGTGCGCGTGACCGCGGTCAACATCGGGACCGCGCTGAACTTCTCGAACGATGAGACATACAACATCCCGCTATCCATCGCGGCCAAGCCTGGCGGCGGTTCACGCATCGCGTGGATGACCGGCTATACGCACTACGGCAGCAGCACGACCAGTCTGGTGCACATCGCCGAACTCGATTGCGACGACAAGCTCGTGGGCACACCGGTCACGCTGCAAGCGCACGATTTCCAGGACGTCGCGGCCGACGCCAACGGCGGCGTCATCACGCTCACGCGCGACGCCGCGAGCACCGTCGACGCGCAACACTGCGGTGATGTCAACAATCTGTGCGTCCTGCCCACCGATCGCCCCGGCTGCTACGACCACTACATGGTGCGCTACGACTGCTCGGGCACCGAGCAATGGGCGACCAAGCTAACCACGACGACCGCGACCGCACCGCTTTACACGCCCGGCACGGGCGACAATTACGGCGTCTGGTGGTACCAGCACCACGGGAGGCTAGCCTATGACGGGACCAACTACGCGGCGTACTTCTGCGATTCGATCACCATCGCGAACAATTCGTGCACCGCTGGCGCCGGCAGAGTCGACATCCACGAGGGCGATCGGATGCAAGTGGTAGGGCCCACCGGCACGATTCTCACCGGGCACGATAGCTTCGCGCTAGGCTGCAGCCACAGCTGGACCGCACGCATGGTTTGGGATCCGCGCACCTCTCACTTCGTCATGGCCTGCGCGACGGACAACGCCTGCCGCATCGCGCAGCCGAACCCGTACCGGTCAATTGTGAGTGCCACGTGCGACGGGACACTCTTCAGCGGCGACATCGTCAACGCGGGCAATGGCAAAGCCGGCTATTGGATCGCGTGGAGCTACCAGGGAGTCATCAAGCTCGAACACTTCACCACCGGCGCATCCGACCAAACCGTTACCACCGCTGGCACCACTCAGAATCCGCACTTGGTGTCACTCGGAGCCAACTACATGCTCCTGACGTGGGCATCTGGAACAGGCATGGCCGCGCAGGTCTACGACTCGGGCACCGGAGCCACGGTAGGCGCGCAGTTCACGATTGCCGCACCCAGCAATCAATGGACGTCATGGAAGCCGTACCCCGACGGAAGCGCGGCGTACGCGTCCGTGGGTTCGGCTAGTGCAACCGTCCAGATCACGCGCGCGATGCCTTGCTCGGGGTAGGAAGATTTTTTTGGTGGGTGGTGACGGCACGTGGCCACCGTTCACGGTGAGCTGCGAGCCGTTATTGCCGGCGAACGGCGGTAATTCTGCGACAGGACCTGCAACAGCAACTGGTTCTGGTTCTGCAACTGGGGCTGGTTCTGCAACAGTTCCTGGCACCAGGACCTGTTGGACGCGGGCCCCGCGCAGGACCTCCTACTGACGCGTTCATCCCTTCAGACCGCGAGTCCGTGCACAATTCATCACGCCTTATCTCCCTCTGACCTTCTTACCATCGGAGGCAACACCTCTCGCGCCCTTGCAACCCACTTTCGGAGACTTTCAGCGTCGGATGGTAACCTGTCCAGGTCTACTTCGGACACCACATCTGTCATCGCTGCTGTGTTCTTTTCGACAATTCCACTCTCGCTTAGCCGTCGCTGAGCACCCGCTTTGCTGAGTCTTTCTGTCCCATGAACGCCCTTCATCGCCAGCATCCACGCCTCGAGGACCGGAATCGCGGCGCCGCCTATGACCGCTACCTGTGGGAAGTCCTCGGCGGACTTCGCAATGGCTGACTCAATCGTCTTCGTTCGCTTTTCGTCGGCATCAGCGTCACGAACAAACGAAGCCACCGCGGCGTCTGCGCGATTGGCCATCTCGACCAATCCCCGTACATTGCGCTCTTCCTTTTGAGTGGGACCTCTGGCCTGGAATTTGCGAATCTTCGTCCATTCTATTGCACCAACGACTTCCCAACCGCTGGGTTCCACGCGACGCAACAACGTCTCAATAACGCCAGGATTGTCCCCCGTTTGATATGCCGGGTCACCTGCGCGACTACCCAACTCGTTGCGGCCTTCGCCCCCGAGATACATCTTGACGGCAGTCATTCACGAGGCCTCCCGGTAAGCAGGGGTTGCTCGAGCTTGCCGTCTGCGTAGCTGAGCCACAGTTCCCCATTTTCGTAGACCTTTCGGGAATCTTCATAATGGGGAACGTTCTTGAGCAGGGTTGCTTGCGTGCCCTTTTCAACCTCTCGGGTAACCACGGTCACTTCATCACCTTCGAGTTCGTTGACCACGAGTGGGCTATGCGTCGCAATTATGACTTGGCTCGTCTTCGAGATCTCACGCAATGTTGCCATCACTTCGGCGATCCGCGCCGGATGTAGGCCATTTTCGGGCTCTTCGACCAGGAAGAGTTTAGAATCGACCAAGTATCGGAGAGCGGCAAATCCGAGATAGTAGAGCAGACCTTCACTCATGGCCGTGGCCCCTATGCGGCTTCCATCGGTCAGGGTAATCGCCATTGCCTTCTGCGAATTATTGATGTTGATAAGGCCCAACTTCACGATGCTGGGAAACAGACTACGAACATTAGATTGAATCAGCGCAAACGCCTCTGCATCTCGATTGATGATTGCATCAAAAACGCTTGCAAGACCTGTCCCGCGTTCATCTGCGAATCGAATTCCCTTGCTTTCGGGAATCAATTGACCTGCAGTGCGAAGACAATCTGGGTCGAATCGAACGAGGGTTGCGGTCGTGATTCGGTCTTTGAGTCTGGTGGCAAGATCTTCACGCCCTTGCACACTAGCGCCACCAAAAACTATCCCATTCAAGTTCCAGCCGCGGGACGAAACGCCGGTTGCTACTTCTGCGCTCCCCTCGAAGATCGTCTCGTGCACATCATGGTGGTCATTCTTGGAACCAATCCCATACCCAAGCCCGTCTGCGTATCCAATCTTGAGGCGGTTGCTGTTAGGAACGTTGTCCAGCATTGGATCGAACGGTTCGGGTCTAATGTTAGGCTCGTGTCCAAAATTTCCAGCCGCAAACTGAGCAACAGTTCGCAGCGCGCGGAGAGTCGTGCTCTTCCCGCTATCGTTTGGACCAATGAGCGCATGAATCGGCGTGAGCTCGAATTTGGCCTTCTTGATGCAGCCGTACTTCTCGATTTCTAACGTTGTGATGGGTTTGTAGGTCATAGAGTACGCCCGGCCCCGGAAGGATGCACCATTGCAGGCCAAAGAGCCATTGCGCAATGGCGGTCGCGCATTCCATTCATCCCCGTCGTCCGTCGCCCTGCCACGCCGCGACCGCGGTTCACCCATGTACATCGCGCCTACCCGCTGTCCGTCATGCAACCCTGTGCACGCTGCGCGCTTCCATGCACGTCGTGCAACCCATGTCCGCCGCAACACCCGCGGTACGCGGTTCACCGAGTGTCCGTCGCGCCTACCCGCTGTCCGGCGAGCAACCCCTGTGCACGCGGGACACCCTCCGTCCGCCGTCCCACGCCGTTGAACATCCGTATCCGCCCCCCAAAGCTACGATTTACTCCACGAAGCTGCACAACCGACTTTCGAAGCTTCGTTCCAGTCCGGGAAGCTTCGTTCGCGACTTTCGACCCTTGGTCGCCGGATTCTAGAGCTTCCCCCTGGGTTTTGAAGCGATTCCCGCGGGAAATCAGGTTTGGTAGCACTGTAAACTGGCTTCGCTGGTGGCGAACTTAGCCTTTTTGACCGAAATACAAGTCTCAAAACCCGGGGGAAAGCTTCAAAACCCGGGGGAAAGCTTCGGGGGGGTTGCGCGCGAGTGCGCGGCGAAGTTTCTTCGTTCCGATTCATTTTTCAGACAACTCGCTGAGGGGGGCGCCCGATGTTTTTCTTGTGTGAATTGGTCACACGTCCATCGGGAGCGGGATGCGCTTCAGTGGTTGTAAGACAAATCAGAAAATAAACGGATGAAATATGGAACTTGTACTTTTGGCAAGGGAGATTGATCAATTGGTGGCTTGGGGCGGCAAGTTTTTGCGCGCTGCGAGCATTAAGCCCGAGATTATGGAGCTCTTGATTGGGCTGGGTTACTCGGATGCCGAGCATAAGCAGGGCTGGGACTTGTATTTGAAGATGCTCGGTTACATGGGGGCGACGTCGAAGCCGCCAGCGACGACTACGAAGACGACCGATCAGTTGACTGCGCTCACGGAGATTGATCGCTTCGATGAGCCGGCGTTTCGTCGGGCAACGGCGGCTTTGAGCCGGTTGCACCCGGATCAGCACGCGTACATTTTTGGTGACGGGCTGAGTCCCCATAACGGTTACGGGGCTATGAACCTTCTGCTCAATGGGACGTGAGCGCACGGGCCACCTGACTCTTCAGAGATGCGCCCGAGTCCCAGCCCGCAACATCAGTGAGCCAAGCCGTTGTTTCCTGGCGACGGGACTCAACTAAATTCGCCGAGGGCCACCACAATGCGAGCAACAGCTTCGGAGCAATCTCTCACTCGACACAATGCGCGGTGCCAGGTTGGCGCGCAGCGTAGTCACCCACGATTGACGCAGTGAATGGAATGCTGTGACGATCTTCGGCAGAACCTGACGCCAGACGTAGCGCAGCTCATCGTCGTGCCAACCTACGCCCAATCACCGCCAAAGTTCGCCCTGGCTCGCTCAACCGCTACCCGCCTGCCAAATGGGAGCAACCTTGGAACTACTGCTTTTGCTGCCCGGCGTTATTCCGAGACGGGTTAGTTGCCGATTGAGGGCAGCCTTCGAGAGCGGCTTAACTAGGTAAGAATCGCAGGCGTTCGCGAATGCACCATGAAAGTGCTCGTAATCGGATAAAGCTGTGGTCATGACGACTTTGGCTTTGTTCTCAGCTGCAATACCGTGCACATCTTCTAGTCTGCGCAATTCCTTGAGCACGTCGACCCCATCCAGTTCCGGCAACATAATATCCAGGCAGACGAGCTCATACCCTTGGCTCTTTTCAAGGGCCCGTTCGACCATAGCCAGGGCTTCACGACCGTCGCAAGCGACCTGGCTATCACCGAAGCGGCGAAGCATCTCGCATAGCAAGATGCGGCTCGTAAGATCATCTTCTACTATAAGCATTCGTCTAAGCGTCGCTTTGTGAGCCGGCTCAGGGTGGCTAGGTGGTGCCGCCTTCACTTCGCCTGTCTTTTGCTGAGGAGGATCGGGCCACTTGCAAAATGTCCAGGGGTCGAAAATCATCAGGTCCAACTCGTCTCGCGAAAGCCGTGTTACGGCGACGAATGTGACAATGGCTTCTTGGCCCCGGCGGCCAATATCCTGAAATGGCGGGCGGCTGGTCACTATTGCACCCGCAGCGGCAAGGTCCTGTAAGATAGGCAATTGCTTAAAGACNNAGTACGACGAGACGATGTCGCAGTGACTGCTTTTCTGCGGCGAGCTGCAGGTCAGTTCGAATTGCTTTTTCGACATAATAGACACGCTGGCCCAGCTGGCGCGCCTGGTCGAGACAATTGTATTCGGCCTGCGTAACCGCGAAAGGGAAACCACGCAATGTAATTTGAGCCGCCTGAGCGGCTTGAAGGGACGATTGAATGCGACTACTCATCATGAACAGTCGCGATGTGTCTTCCCGCTTAGACAGCAAGCAGGCTGCTATGGAATCAACGCAATCGAAGATCAGGTCAATGCTGTCCTTAGAGAGCTTTTCCTCTGTCTTGATGTGTGCGGAAATAAGTGACTCAACACAGTGAATCAGCGTCGAGCTTTCGGGGTGCTCAGCTAGCTGTAATTTGCCTTTAAGACTATGTGCGCGACGCATGAATAATTGAAGGGCTTCGCGAAGCTCCGTGTCGCAGTCGTCGGTCTTGAGCGTCTCGTAACGGATTAGCTCATCTTGGAGCTCCTCGAGGCTGCTGCTAATGTCCGTCAGAAGCGCGTCATCACTCATACGGCTAGCTGGCCTTTCCACTCAATGTGGGCCGACCTCAATGCATCGTCGAGCTTTTCTGTGTTGAATGGTTTGATCAGGTAGCAAGCGCAGCCCAGTTTTTTTCCCTTGGCCAAGTCTTCGTCGCGATTCTCCGATGTCAACATGACCACCGGGATACTGGCCAATTTGCGGTTTCGTTTGATGCGGGACAACAGCTCGAAACCATTCATGTTGGGCATCGATACGTCACTGAACACTACGTCAAAGTGTTCCTTCTGAAGGGTGTCGAACGCTGCAAGGCCGTCGACGGCCTCGACTACGTCGATGTCGCGCAGTCTCAAAATGACTTTGAGCATCCTACGGACATTCTGATCGTCGTCCACGATAAGCGCACGTGCATTGGGCATAGCTCACTCCGATTGGCATCCAGCCTAAAATGTGCCGCAACATGAGAATTGGGCCGACATAGACTGATTGGGTCAACGGCACGATCGGCCAGCGACTTTAGTGCTGCTTGTTCGCATGTGGAGCTCACCAACGCATTGTCCTGGCTTGCGCGAGTTTAGTAGGCCGGAGCCCTCTACAGCTGCACTAGATAGGCACTCGGACACAACAAAAAATGCTGCCTTTCATCCAAAGTCATGTGCCCCGTTTGGGGGCTAGACAAGCTCTAGCTGACGTAGTTGATCGAGAAACTTGCTCTTGTCAATTGGCTTTACAAGGTAACCGTCGCACTGTGCTCGAAAGGATTGCATGATATTATCCTTATCGCGCAACGCGGTTGTCATTAGAATCCGCGCTCCGAGTTTTGCGACACGCCCTTGTTGACTTTCGAGCTCGCGAATCTCCTTGAGTGCTTGGTGGCCGTCCATCTCGGGCATCATTATGTCGAGGCAGATGAGATTGTACGGGTCGTTGCTCTCAAGAGCCGCACTCACGGCAGCGACAGCTTCAATTCCGTTAACTGCCACCTGGGAAGAGCCATAGTCTCGCAATAATGCCTGCAGCAGCAGTCGACTTGTGACGTCATCTTCCACGATCAATGTCTTCATTTTGGCTATACCTTCGTTTAGTCGAACAGGGGTGACGTTTCGATGGCCTTTTTGAATTGCTCAAATTGACGGCATAGATCCACTTGCAAGCCACTAGCCGTTTCCAGATTGCCGGACTTACCGGCTTGTTCCAGTTGCAAGGCAAGTCGAACCATGGACTCGCCACTCACATTGGCCGCTGCGCCCCGAATTTTGTGTGCCTGGCGCTCAACACCCAACGCGTCACCGGCCGATAGACAGCTACCCAGGGTCGCTAGTTGGCCGCGCATGTCGTCCAAAAAGCAATTAACCACAGCCTGGGCAAGCTGGCGGTCATCCATTAGCCTGCCGAGTAAGGCAGCCTCGTCGAAAACGGCGGTGTTGCTCGCTTCGCACTCGCTAACTTCCGGTACCATGCTCGGTGTCGCGGGCGCTCCACTTGTCCAACCGGCAGCGTCCAATTTGCAAATCCACTTGTCGAGCACCTGTAACAGGGCAAGCGGGGTGACCGGCTTTGCGATATGGTCATTCATCCCGGCTTGCAGACATTTATCTCGATCCTCCAGCATAGCATGGGCCGTCATGGCAATGATCGG
>PMCK01000454.1 GCA_003154095.1 Myxococcales bacterium
GCTTCGATTACTACAATGCGGCGGATCCGGAGCTGCAAGTGCAGGGGTACCTGAAGGGAAACGAGCGCGGGCTGCTTGAGAACGTCACGCCCGGTGGCGGCCGCATCGACTTTTTGATGCCGTGCATAAGGCCGCGATTCACGGTGACGCGGGGGACCGGCACTGCCAAACGGTACGTGAGCGAAGCTTCGGCTGCGCTCGATACCGTCGTGATACTTCCGGATGACAAGGTCTTCGTTGTGATTTGGCGCGCGATTGTCACGCCTTGCGTTCCGGAAGACAATGATGTTGAAGAGGTGCGCATTGAGTACGAGCAGATGCCCTGGGTGGAGGTGGGGCAGTGATTCCTAGTCTTCGTGAGGTGCAAACGGCCGCACTGGCGCAACGCAAGACAAGGCCCGCTCTAGGCCACAGCACTGGAGTTCAATCGGCCTCAAACCGGGTACCTGACGGTCAGAAGAGTGGGTGCACGCCATGTTGACGATTCGTCGTGAACAGATGGAAGCTCTCGAAGACGCACAGAGACACCAGTTTGCACTCGAGATTGTCGAGCACCTTCGCAGCTACTCGCCCACACATGCAGCTCGCATCGGCGACCCGGCGCTCTACCAAGTGGCTCGCTCTGGGCTGGCCCGCGCAGAGCAGTACGGCTTCACGCTTCGGGGGCCCGTTCGGCTCTTCATCGAATTGATGGTGTTGCTCGGCAGCTATTTCGACACTGATCCGCAGTACCCGTGGGCGGGCAAGATTCTGAACGACCGCTCCACGTCCGATGAGATGACCCGAGCCAACCTACTGCAGGAGCAAGCGGTCAAGTTCTACGACACCGTCTTGGGGCCGGATTATCAATACGAACACGCGGCCATTCGCTGTCTCCGTGCAGAGGACTTTGAGGGATTCCCCGAGCTAGATGCGATGCCATTCCGCTCGGAACTGTTGCGGCGTCTTGGAACCATCTATCCCGAAAAGGCGAACTATGTTGGACCAGCATCGCTCGCGATTCTGCTGGACAATGCCACGCAACTAGCAAACTACTACTCGATGGAAACGCCGGCAGGCGTGGCGCTTGTGACGGCGCTAGGATTTGCCCTCGGCTATCGATGCGACATCGATCCACAGTTTCCGTGGATAGCGCACGATCTAGCTTTGCGTGCCGTAGAGCATCCAATACAACTTATGGCTCGAGTCCGCGGAGACTTTCTTGCCTTCCTGCGGTACGGTTCAACCCACAACGGAGCTTCTAGCTAAACCATGCCTGGCTGCTCAAGACCCTCTCCACCGAGCGCCGGCCCTGCGCCAAGTGCGTCCGCGGTCGGATCCTGTGCTGCTTGTCAGGCTAAACCCGTCGATCCTTGGATCCAAGACATCCTCGCCATCATGTGTCCTCAGGACAAGGCTTTCCTCCAAGACCTGAAAGCTCGAGGTGTCACGATTACCGCCTACGATGCGATTCACTTCGACGATCCGTACTACGATTGCAAGAATTGGACTACGAAGCCATTTGAGGCCGCAGGGACCACTTCGTGCGAACCCCCGCCTCCGCATATTGATATGATCCGGAGCGCGAGCGCAGAGGAGAACGCCGCGACAGTCTACCACGAGGGTGTTCACACGAACCCGAGCCAAGACGGCATGCGATGGCGAGACAAGGAGTACGACGCATATGTCAAGGAAGACCGGTGGCGGATTTCCCACGGCCTGCCCCCGCACGAGCCGAGCTTCCGCGCGTCGAACGGCCAAACCGACCAAGCAGCCATCAAAGCGTTCGTGGACAAGGAGTATCCGGGTGTGATCTCCAAACCGACGCATGGCGCTGCTCCTGAGCAGGTGGTTGGCAAGGATCCATCGGGACTCACGATCGTCCAACGTGCCGATAGGACGACGTACAAACGAAAGCCCAAGAAGGGTGACTCCTTCTCGGGCTCGCAGACTACTGTTCCTCCGGGTGGACTAGACATTGATGTGAACAAGCTACAGTGTCCGTAGAGCCAGCGTGGAATTCTGGCAACCATGCGAAAGCTTCTGATTTTTCTATTGTTGGGAATCTCATCCTGCAAATCATTGCGTCGAGAGGACGCTCGGTCAGAGCACATCTTCAGAACTCCAGATTTGGTACGAACCATGAACAACAACACGAATGACGACGAATTGGGGCCCCCAAGCACTACCGTCACCTTTGGTGGCTCCGAGATCACCCTCACCGTGGATGATGTCAAGGCCATGCAAGCGGCGCTTCTCACGTATCTTGCCTCCGTGGATACTTCGCAAGTCGAGGATCGGGACTACCTGATTGCGTGGACGGAGGGTGGGCTCGCGTGGATCGATACCGACGGGGTTGGTCGGATCAACTCATGGGTACTCCAATCGGGCCCCCACGGACTGATCCTCAGGTACCGCATGCCGGCACCTGAGGGGGCTGACGTGCTACACGCCTATGTCGCGTCGCTGGTGCGCGAGGATTCGTGGCGAGTTGTGCGCATCGCTAGCGAACGAATCCGGCGCCGCCGTTGATCTCGCGCTGGCGCGTTACGGGCACTGGTCAGTTCGGCAGGCAGCACCTAGCCGGGCAGGGGCGCTGAGGTTCGAATCGGACTTCGTGCCATTCAATCCGCGCACGGACGTGCTGCCGGTGGGTCAAGCCCACCCGCATTATGCGAAGCAGCCGCACTCGATGGCGTCGTGCCAAATTCTGGGTTACAAAATCTTCGTGGTGATTTGGCGAGCCGTCGTCACGTTGCGCGTAACCTACGACAATGAGCTCGGAGTGCTGCGGATTGAATACAATGAGCTTCCCCAGCCCGAGGTCGTGCAATGACGTTTCGGATCCGACCGGAGCAGCAAGACCATCTGTCGAGGAATCTGGTCGGCACCGATCTGGCGAAGAGTCTCGGGCGGCTCTCGAAGGACGCGTTCTTCAACGCGGACACGGGGCAGGTCTGCATCGTCGGCGCCCGTGACCAACGTTCATACCTCGCGCTCGACGCGAAGGGCCGCGTGGTCAAGATGACGACACCTCTCGGCCGAGTTACGCAGCTTGCGTTCAAGGACGGTCGTCTCGTGCGCACGATGCAGCCGACCGGACTCACGACGGACATCGAGTACTCGGACGGCGATCTGACTCGCCGATTCCAACGCAGCGATGGGGCGCGCGGCGAGATGCGGTTCGACGCTCGCGGCAACCTGACCGCGCTCACAAATCCCGACGGCGGTCGCCTCCGCATGCAGTACGACTCCGAAGGGCGCGTCACCGATATCGACGAGCGCGACGGAACCAAAATCCACCGCGAATATGACGATATCGGCCGCCTCACCCGAGTCGTCGACCCGCTGGGCCGCGTGACGCGCCTGCAATACGGCGGCTGGAACCTTCCAGAGCGGATCATCTACCCGGACCGTACGGTCGAGTCGTATGACTACACGACGGCCAGTTCGAGGCAGTTCGTCGGCGACGAAGAAATCGCTGAGTTCACGACGGACGACAAAGGCCGCCTCACCGCGGCGGACTATGTTGGTGGCCGCAAGCTCGCATTTCAATACGACTACCAAGGCAAGGTTGTCGCCGCCACGAGCGAGGACGCCGAAGCAAAGGCGACGTACGACAAGAAAGGCCGGGTTGTCGCGGACGATCAAGATGGCCGCGTCGTCGAATACGCCTACGACGACGGCCACCTCGCCACCCTCACCTTGCCGACGGGCGAGGTGCTCTCGTACACCTACGACCTTGACGGGCGTCTTCTGGCTGTTCGTGACTGGAACGGTGGTGTGCAGCAATTCGAATATGGCGCGGGGCAAGCGCCGGTCACCCGCTGGCTACCGAATGGTTCAGTGGAGCGCACCGGCTACGATCACGCCGGCAACGTTTCAGGCATCCAAGTGGACACGCCACAAGGGACACTCTGGTATCAGAGCTACCAGCGTGACGTCGTCGATCGCATCGTCGAGCGTACGGACTCACGCCACGGCGATCGTCAGTACGCGTACAGTCAGCGGGGGCAGCTCGTTGCGGTTACGAAGGGATCAACGGGTCAATCATACGAGCGCTACAACTACGATGCTGCAGGCTGCAGGGTCCAGAGCCAATCGGGAGCCACCAGTTATGACTCCCTGAACCGTCCCGTTCACGACGGTTCGAG
>PMCK01000437.1 GCA_003154095.1 Myxococcales bacterium
TCGGTGACGTCGCGCTCCCAGGGGTATTCGCGGCGCTCGATCATTGTGCCGCGCACGGGCGCGAGTTGTTCCATGGCGCAGGCGGCGGCGCCTGACGCTTGAGCAACGGACTCCGGAATGTCTTTAGGTTCTTGGAATGCGCCTGCGACGAATACGCCGGGCCTCGACGCGGCCATCGGTGCCAGGCGATCGGTTTCGCAGAACCCGAATTGGTTGAGCTCGAGGCCCAATCGCGTGGCGGTTTCCTTGACCCAAGCGCTCGGTCGCATGCCGACGGAGAGCACTACTAGATCGAATTCCTCGCGGCTTTCCGTGCCGTCAGAACCAAAAGTGCGAACGCGCAGGTTCTTGGTTTCAGGCATCTCGACGACGCGCGACGGCATGCTGCGGATGTATTTGACACCCTGTTCGCGTTCGGCGCGAAGGACATAGTTGTCGAATTCTTTGCCGAAGGCGCGCACGTCCATGCAGAAGATCGAGATGTCGAGGCCCGTTGCATGCTCCATCGCGACCATGGCTTCTTTGGTGGCGGACATGCAGCAAATCGACGAGCAGTAACCGGTGCCGTGCGCTGAGTCGCGCGAGCCGACGCATTGGATGAAGGCGATTTTCTTGACGGGTTTGCCGTCGGCGGGGCGCACGAGTTTGCCTTCGGTGGGGCCCGAGGCGCTCAGCATGCGCTCGAATTGCACGCTCGAGAGCACGTTCGGGTAGCGGCCGTGACCGAATTCGCCGCGCGCCGCGGCCTGGAATTCTTCGTAACCGGGGCTCAAAATCAAGGACCCAACGGCGATGGTTTCAGTCGTTGCGACCATGTCATGCGAGATAGCGCCCGGTGCGCAGGCTTTCACGCAGGCGCCGCATTCGCTGCATAGCCCGCAGGCTAGGCAACGCGCCGCTTCCGCTTTCGCCTCGGCTTCCGTGTAGCCCATGTCGACTTCGCCAAACGTGCTCTTGCGCGCCGTGTCGCTGAGGTGGCGCATGGGCACGCGGGGCGTCGGCGTCACATTCGTTCGTGGGCTTGGGGCAAGGTCTGTGATTTTGGTTTTTGCGGGCACTTGTTGGCCGCGTAGCGTCGCATCAATCGCCTGGGCCGCTTTGTGACCCTGGGCCATTGCATCAACGAGCGTTGCCGGCCCGAGCACGACGTCACCACCCGCGAACACACCGGGGATATCCGTGCGTAGCCATTCGTCAGCGACAATCTTGCCATCGACGAGCGGCACCCCTTCGAGATCGGCGGCTTGCCCAATCGCGAGGATCACACTGTCCGCCTCGATCACGAATTCAGAGCCTTCGACGGCCGTCGGCCTTCTGCGGCCCGAAGCGTCGGGCTTGCCGAGTTTCATCTGCTGGCATTCGAGGCCCGTCACCTGCTTCTTCGAGCTGACAACCTTGACGGGATTCGTCAAGAACTCGAATTTTATTCCTTCTTCTTCTGCTTGCTCGATTTCTTCGGGCAATGCCGGCATCTCGGCGCGTCCGCGGCGATACACGACGGTGACGTCATCGGCTCCGAGTCTGAGTGCGGCGCGCGCGGCGTCCATCGCAACGTTGCCGCCGCCGACAACGAGCACTCGCTTGCCAACATTGACCTTTTCACCGAGGTTCGACTGGCACAGGAAGTCGAGGCCGTACATCACGCCCTTGGCCTCGCTGCCCTCGAGTTTCATCTTCAGGCTCTTGTGAGCGCCCGTTGAGACGAAGATCGCCTTGTAGCCGTCCTTCTTCAGGCTATCGACGGTGATATCCTTGCCAAGCTTCGTGTTGAGCTTGACGGTCACGCGCTCGCTATGGGTGAGCTGCGCGATTTCGCGGTCCAGCACATCGCGCGGCAAGCGATACGCGGGCACACCAAGCCGCAACATCCCGCCGAGGAAGGGCCGCGCCTCGAAGAGGGTTACCGAGTAGCCCTGATTCGTGAGGTCATGAGCCGCAGTGAGCCCGGCGGGGCCGCCGCCGATGATGGCGATTTTGTCGTCGCGCAGTTTCACCTGTTTCGGCTCGGGCGCCTTGTACTCGGCGCGGTGCTCGTGCACGTAATCGGCGGCGAAGCGCTTGATATCGCGCACGGCAACCGCTTCGTCGATGTCCTTGCGATTGCATTGACCTTGGCAAGGGTGGTTGCAAATGCGGCCGCAAACGGCGGGCAGCGGGCATTGCTCGCGAATGACGTCGTAGGCCTCGTAGAATTTGCCAGCCGCAACGAGCGCCAGATAGCCCTGAGCATTGACACCGGCAGGGCAAGCCACCTTACACGGAGCGGCGCCTTCGGCCTTCGAGATGCCGAATAGATTCGGGATTGCCTGCGCGTAAGGGCGGAAAATGGCCTTGCGATTGCCGAGGCCGCGATCGAATTCACTTGGGAGCGACACGGGGCAGGCAAGCGAACATTCGCCGCAGGCGTTGCATTTGTCGGCATCGACGAAACGCGGGCGGTGCTTGACGGTGACCTTGAAGTCGCCCGGCTCGCCGCTGATCGACTCGATGTCCGTCAGCGTGAGGATTTTTATGTTCTTGTTTCTCGCGCACTCGACGAGTTTCGGCGAGAGGATGCACATCGAGCAATCGCCGGTCGGGAAGGTCTTGTCCAGCTGAGCCATGCGCCCGCCGATGGCGTACGTCGGCTCGACCAGATAAACCTTGAATCCGGAATTGGCGAGATCGAGCGCCGCCTGGATGCCCGTTATACCCGCGCCGGCAACCATGACGGCGCCAATGCCATCGGGTCCGCACGCTTTAGTGCGGTTGCCGGGTTTAGTCGCCTTGGCGTCAAACTCGCCGCTCACGATATTGGTCCTTGGTGGTGCCATCTAAGCCATCCCATCATTCGTAGGCGAAGGAAGCCGACGGGGTCGGGGCCCCGGCGGCCAACACGAAAAGGAAATCCCAGTCTCGCTTCTACGCAAGCAGAAGGTTTGGTGAGGTAGTGCTGCCTGTTGCGGCCAAAGGCAACTCAGCAGAATGCGACTGAAAGATTGCGCCATCTCAAACACCAATGCCTCGTGAATCAAGCAACTCTTTTGGACTCACGATCATGCTCTTTAGCCCGAGCGACTTGCGTTCGACGCCCAGAGCCAACCCGAGGAGTTGAGTGAAGTAAAAGACAGGCAGATCAAATTGTTCACCGGCTGCCTCTTCGATGGCGCCTTGCCTGAGGTCGAGATTGAGCTGGCAAAGGGGACAAGCCGTTGCGATAGCGTCCGCGCCGGCAGCCTTGGCCATCCCGAGGATTTCGCGGGAAAGCTGCTTGACGATCGAGACGTCAGTGATGCCGTAGCCAGCTCCGCAGCACTCGGTCTTGTGGGGCCAATCGATGACTTCGGCTCCGGCCGCCTTGAGGACCCGGTCCATCAACATCGGGTTCTCGGGGTCATCGAATTTGGTGACGCCGGGCGGACGCGAGAGCAGGCAGCCGTAGTAACTGACCACTTTGAGGCCCTTGAGCGGCTTGGTGACGGCTTCGGCAATCTTGCCAACGCCGAAGTCATTGACGAGGATCTCGAGGAAGTGCGCGACGGGTGTCTGGCCGTCGTAGTCGGCCCCGACAACGTCAGCCACGCGCTTACGAAGGAGTTGGTCCGACGAGATTTCGTGATTGGCGGTCTTGAGCCGACTGTAACAAGCCGCACAGCAAACTGCGACGGTCTCTCCCTTGGCCGCGAGCAGGTTCTTCGCGGGCAGAGCCAGGGACAAGAGTGGATCGCTTTGATGGGCCGGCGTCGAGCCGCAGCAGATCCAGTCTTCGATTTCGGGCATTTTGATGCCGAGCTTACGGGCGACGGCTTTGGTGGATTTCAGAAAATCCCAAGCCGTGCCCTCGAGTGAGCATCCGGGGAAAAATGCGTAACTCATGTTTGTTCCCTCGCCTTACGGGCACGGGCAAAGATTCGCTTGCGCTCGGCTCGGCCCCGGACGTTCTTGGGCAAAAGCTTGAGCTTTCGTTTGATGAGCATTGTCGGCGCTTTATCGACGTCCTCGAGCAGGCGCATCGTGCGGAATTTGTAGGCTGCCATGAGCCCGAGTTCGTAGACGCGGCCGCGGCGGCGAATCGAGCGTAGGAAGATGTCGTTGAATACGGGCTGTGTCGTCTCGGCGAACGTCGTTTCCGCCTCACGGCTCATCATGCGGAGGGTGTCGTTCATGGCGGCGATGCTGACTCCTTGCGGGCAGCGGGTGGCGCAAGTTTGGCACGAGGTGCATTCCCAGATCATGCGGCTCTGAAGGACCTGGTCACGCTGGCCGAGTTGAACCATGCGTACCATCTCGTGTGCCCGAAGGTCAGCACGCGCCGCCACCGGGCAACCCGACGTGCATTTCTTGCATTGAAGGCACGCCATGAGGTTGGCATGGCTGCGCTCGTTGACTTCTTCGGCGAAGTCCATGATGCGTTTGCTAGCAACGCTGATGCGCGGGCGGTCTTCGGAATTCGTGTTGTTAGTCACGTGAGATCTCCCTGAATCTGCTGGCGGCTGTCTGCTGGCGGCTGGCGGGATCGGCTTTCGGCCTTCGGCCTGCGGCTGGCGGGATCGGCTGTCTGCTGGCGGCTGCAGACCTGCCGCGTGCGCATTGGGGTCCCTCGGGGGTGGAGTCTGGCCGGGC
>PMCK01000380.1 GCA_003154095.1 Myxococcales bacterium
AAGCTAGCCATCGAGTAGTCGTTGGCAGTCTCGTCGAGCGTGTAGCGGTCCATTGCGTAATCGCTGGCCCCGATGGGGATTCGCCCAAAGGCGAAACGGCAACCGTTCGCGCCGAAAAGCAGGTTCATCGCCAAACCCCGGTCGCTTTGGCTGAGCGTAGAAAGATAACTCCATCCCCTCTCGTTAAAGGCCCCCCCAAAGCCGTCCCAGGTTTGATACGTCGTGCTGCTATCGACAGTTACATCAGCAACACCGGCATCTGCGTCCATTACCTCGGTCGGCGTTCCCTCTATCCAGTAGGCGTCTTCAGCCGAAGTAACCAATTTGGGTTCAACCGTAGGGATGCTAGTGCCGCCTCCGGTGCCGCCCTGTTGCGAAGTCGTAGTTGGTGTCGAACTACTGCAAGCTGCGACGAAAAACGCGACACAAACGCTGGTGATCGATACTCGTGCGATAATCATTGACTTACTACTCCGGCCCAATATCCGCACGGCTGCGCTCCGTGCAGCCATTCGGGAATGCTCGTCTAATATGCCCGGGCGAGCCGGGTAATGATCAGGCGAGCAGTCCTTTTTGGCCACATCGGCACGCGAAGCCGGGATTTTGCGAGCCAAAGGACCGACGTTAGGCTCAGAGACGGATTCTGAGTCCGGCTCTGTATCATAACCAACTGCCGCGGCAGAACCCGCCGGCCTGTCATAAGAGCCAATCCCTAGATGGAGCGCTTCTGATGCAGCAGCAGTTGCCGATGCGTCCGTTGCTGGCTCTGAAACAGTGACTGGACCTGATGCTGCTGCGCATCAATCCAGCGCTGCGAGAGCCGCTGAAAAGCTCGCTCTCGCCGGACAATGGGCGAAAGTCCCGAGCAAGGCGCCTTGAGCCGCTCGGGACACTGCGTGCAGGCTGCGCGGTTCGGTCCGCGCAGGCGGTAAGCGACGAAACAACAGGCGCCGGTCAGAAGCCCGGCGGTTAGCGTGAGCAGCGCGCCCTTATCACCCGCGCAGGCTCGATTTAGCGCCGCAGCTAGCGCCACGCTGCCGAACATTGCCGGCAGGAAACGCGCCACGAATTTAAGAAGACGCAGACGCAGTGAAGCCAACCCAAGCAATGCAGCGAGCCCACCGAGCAGGTATTCAGCGCGTGGATGTGGCGGCAGGCTCAAGCCGACACTTGAACCGACGACAAACCCCAGGGCTAAAGCCAAGCAGCCGCGGCATACGCGTCGCCGCGCCCCGAGTGTGACGACCTCTCCTGCGTAACGAATACACAATGGATGATGTGCAAAGCGATGAAACGCATGTGCACGCCGCGCCAGACGGTCGATGCGACGAGCCAAAGGCGGCGAGATTCGACTCATGCGTGGGGCGCGGGCGCCAGCACAACGGCCGTGCCGTAGGCGACTATCTCGTTCGTATTCTGCATTAGTTCGCCCGAGTCGAATCGCATCGCGAGCACGGCGTTGGCCCCCTGGTCGATGGCATGCTGCTCGAGCCGGTTCATTGCCACGTTGCGCGAATCAGTGGCGAGCTGCGTGAGCGCGCCAATCTCGCCTCCAAAAATCTGTTGGCATCCAGCGCAGGTCGTTCCTACGATACTGCGCGATCGCACGGTAATGCCCCAACAAGGACCAACCACGCGCGCTATAGCGTAACCCGGAGGAGCGTCGAAAGTCGTTAGAATGGGGATTTTGTGTGCCTGCGCCGCCTGCATGGCGCGACGTTAGCACAAGCGCAGACTGGTGTCTTCAACACCGCTTATTCAGGCGAGATTCTCTGGTGTCGCGGATTCTGGCGCTGGATCTTTAAGCGATTCTATTGTTCGTTGTTGGGTTCATCACCATAACCCAAGGTCGAGCCAAGGCCCGCCAGAGATGACAAAATGGCCTTGGCGAGTTGAAACTGGGTAAGGTTCGAGAGCTGCAGCTCCGAGGCTATCCAGATTGTCTCCCGGGTTTCCAATTGCGACAGCAATTGTCTTGGAATTGGAATTCCTGACCGCTTTGAAAGTTCGGTGATTTCGGACTTCGTAACAGAAAGCGAGAATTTCATGATTGGCCGTCCGAGCCTTAATGGTTGCACCTTGCGTGTCGAATGCCCCACAACTTCATGCCGAGGCTCGTTCTCGAACGTTTTCACGTCATACCCTGCAATGAACCGTTTCGCCACCATCAACATCTAGTTGGTGTCCGGCTGATTTCGTCAGGGGGCAGGATAATGTGCGACGAATGCGGCCAAAACGCCGATGACGACGGCGAGACCGGCAATCGGCAAAGTGGTGGATCTCGCATTCTACAGCTCAACCTGAGGGCCGCGCCGCATGCCTAAGACTGCAGGTCGTTGCGCTCACAAATCGATTGCGACGGTAGCCATCGAATGTTCGGGAAGCCGCAATACGTTTTCGACGGGGAGTTTGCCTAGATCCGCTGAACGTTCAATGCCGTCAAACACCGTGCGCGTAACATGCGAGTTGGACATTGTTGCGGAGTTGAGCCCGATCTCGACCGTCACCGGATCAACGCCAGCATTGACGAGCACAATCGTCAGGGCGTTGCCCGCCGGAGAGATAAAGGCAGAGGCCAACAGGTTCTGCTGATTGGAGTCAGCAGCAACGCGTATCCAGTCAGGGTCGGTGTGAAAGGCAAAGTGCCGCAGGGCATGNNCGGTGACGAGCGTGTGATGCAACAACACCGCGGTGCCCAGACCATCAGCCTGCATTTCGGTTTGGAAGACTGGTCGCGCCA
Organism: Myxococcales bacterium; assembly: GCA_003154095.1. GTDB lineage: Bacteria > Myxococcota_A > Polyangia > Polyangiales > Polyangiaceae > FEN-1139. The sequence goes on from PMCK01000380.1 coordinate 2,741, forward strand.
GGCTCTGACCGAGTTGATTGAGCTGCTGCAATGCCGATATATCAGGCGATGTTGGGACACTCCCATATAGGTGGTGTCCGATGGCGGCAATGAGAGAAACATCCACTTGTGCGAGGTATTCAGCGACGAAGCCAGGCGCGGATGCGTCGGGCGCAATAATCTTGGGCGGAGTATTCAGACCTTGGAAGTGGTTAAGTACGGCATTGAGGGCTTGTGCGTAGCCTGGGAACGCGAGCGGGCTGGCAGTTCCATTTGTCGATACGGTTGCCGATCCTTCGGTTGGAAGAAACCTGCAGGCTTCCCCCGGATCGGCACTTGAAGGTACGAAATCCGGGTTGTTTTGAATGCCCACGTAATCAGGGGTCACTCCGACTGTGGTGTAAGCATCTAGGGAAGCGCGCCAGTAACCTGCATAACCCTCGTAGTCGAATCCACCAGTCGGCAACCTCGTCAATGTGCAATTGCCCGCGTCACCCCCACAGACTGTTCCACCATTTGCTTTGAACGACGCCGGCGGACTCCACGAGGTAAGTATCACGGTTGGGCGATGGCCGAGGCTCGCAGCTGCCGCATTGGCAAACTTGGCCTTCCGCGCAAACGTCATTGCCGCAGCGCACAAGGCATAGTCCGGCGTCGGGGGGGCTATTCCCACCACACAGTGCAACGACTCCAGGGTCCGCTGCGACCACACACGATGAGCCGGGAAGCGTGCCACAGGCCGAATCCTCGGCGCAAGAGTGTGTGCAGACGCCGCAGTGACAACTCCGGCTCCCGCAGTCCACGTCAGTTTCGCATGACCGTAGCCAGTTGGTTTGACTTCCCGTCTGCGGGTCACTAGGCGAACATCCGTGGATTGCCGTGCAGAACAACGCGGGAAATAAGTATCCGAATAGGCTAGTTCTAACCGTTATCAAGTTTCGCCGTCCTCCTGAACCACATGCTGACCACAGTAGAAATTCACCTTGCAAGTCGTTTCGGTTGGGTGTTCTCGATTGTATGCCTCGACCTTCTCCCACAAGGGGATAACTTCGCTTCGCACACCCGCGAGTAGTTGTCGAACTTCGGCTTCATGGGGATGTCCCCGCCATACATCGAACGACAGAGTGGTGCCGCCGTTTTCGTCGCTCGCGCGTGACACGTGGCTGCCGCCCACGACTTTGGCGGCAAGTGCGGTGAGTACTGCACGGTGATGATCCACGAGCGCGGCTTCCCAGCCTGCCGCTTGCCCGAGTGGAATCAGGCATTGTTCGGTCAAGCAGTAAGAAAGATGCGTTCGTTCATCGACGATAGTCCAGGTGAGGGAAGCACGTTCCCGAATCGCCCGCCATTCGGCCTGGCGGCATGGGCACATGGCTATATTGTCCCACTAACTTTTGCCATCGGGTGAATTAAGCGGGGATGCGATAATTCACGCCCTCATTGTAGAATCTTTGCGCGACGATGCTGCAACAATCTAGGAAGTGCTCACCTGTCGGACTGGTGGCATATTAGCGCATAAATGGCGGTTGGTCGGAATTTGGGATTGCAGGAGATGACGCATGGCACGTTCGACAATTTTTCTCGTTTCGGGTGCGGCAATAATATCAATTTTGGCGCACGGCTCGATGTCGTTTGCTGCTGACGTCACTTGTTATGTGGATAGCGTGGGAGGCAACGACACGAACAACGGCACGAGCGAGACCACCGCCTGGAAGAGCACGGCCAAGCTTACTGGGTCGTCTTGCACAATCGTCAAGTTCAAACGCGGCAGTCAATTCGCCGTGGCAAAGGGTGCCTACGCGGTGGACTTGATGAATCTGAGAAATATCAAGATTCTCACGAACTATGGTGATATAAATCTGCCGCTGCCCAAGTTCGTCAAAGCACGCGAGGTCAGTAACGGCGGCATGCTCGCCTCTTACATGGGAGGCATCACAATCGATGGCCTCTACTTGTCAGGATCCAGAAGCGATGCGAATATGAGTAACCTGGCCGACGGGATCTGCGTCATGCTGGGCGCAAATAGCACGCTCATCAATAGTGAAATCACCCTGTGTGACATCGGGATCATGACTGCCGGTGATACTGTGTTGGTGCGGAACAACTACGTCCATGATCTGTCCATCAGCGTGGATGCGCCCCCTGGGGTCGATCCGAATGCCGTTGGAGGTGCCGAAGGCATCTTCGTCAATAGTTCGCATGTCGAAGTGGACCACAACCGCTTCATCAATTGCAGCACCGCGGCCCAATGGGTCACTACCTCGAGTGGAGGCAAAAGGTGTGATGGGGGCGCCACCGAAGTGACCGTCAAATACGCCGGTGAGGTCACGGACGTAAGAATTCATCACAACCTCTCATACAGGAGTTGCGGCTTCTTCGAGGTGGCAAGCATGTTCAATACAGGTTCGGGCGCCTACGTGAAGGGGAAGTTTACCAATTCGGTGTTCAATGACAACGTCATGATCGACAGCGGTTGGATCTCGCTTTTGCAAATCAATAATACGAAGTTGACGAACGTCAGGTGGGAGAACAACACGATAGTCCATCATGATTTAGGCAAGGACGTGGACGGTACTGACTTGAACGATTTCCAAAGCTCGGGCATCGTGGCCCTTCCCTTCAACGACACGTCTTCTGGAGTAACCGGGGGAGGCGAAATCACTCAAGGCGACATTTATTGGACCAACAACGTCTGGTACTTCGATCCGAAGGTCAAGCCGTATAACTCAACTACTGCTGATCCATTGGGGGTTGCAAACGATCAGTTCCTCAAGAATGTCGTGCAACAGAACAATCTGCTTTTTACAACTGATCCTGGGTTCGTCAACCTCGCCGGCACGACGGACGCGAGCGATTTCGATCTTGTCAAGGGCAGTCAACTCATCGACAAGGGGACTAACCTGGCTGAAATCACGTCGGACTTCCTCGATCGCCCGGCACCTGTAGGCACGATAGACGTCGGTGCGTTTGAGTATCAGGGGAACTCGACAGCGGGCGGTACGAGCGGCACAGGTGGCACATCGAGCAAACCCACCGGCGGTGCACCTGCAACCGGTGGTACCTCGGCCAAGTCCACGGGTGGTACCCCAGCTGTGGGTGGGTCGGAAACCAAAGCAACCGGCAGCGCGCCAACGATAGGAACTGGCGGATCGCCGAGTACGGGTGGGGCGCTAACGACCGTGGCTGGCGGATCACCGAGCACAGGCGGCGCCGCAGTTGCAACTGGTGGGACTCCGCCTTCCGGCGTGGGCGGTACATCCTCCGCGATAGTCGCCACAGCCGCGACGGGCGGCGCGAGCGCGCCGGCAAGCACCACAGGCGGTGGCGAAGTGAGTGATTCCGGATCCTGTTCCTGCAGAGTCCCGGTCAAATCCAATCGTTCAAGCGCTGCCGGCTGGATTGGA
>PMCK01000573.1 GCA_003154095.1 Myxococcales bacterium
GGTGGCATCAACTCTGCGGGTGGCCTCGTCGCGACCGGAGGCACTTCAAGTTCGAGCAGTGCGACTAGTACCGGTGGCAAATCAGCTACCGGCGGTGGCTTGAGCACAGGCGGCAAGTCCAATGCAGGCGGTACGTCGAGCACAGGCGGTAACTCAGCTACTGGTGGTGGTTTGAGTACAGGCGGCAAGTCCAACGCAGGTGGCACGTCGAATACGGGCGGCACAAGAAATACTGGGGGTACATCGAGCACTGGCGGCGCGAAGAGTACCGGAGGGATGACTAGCACGCCCGCTACCGGGGGTTCGACTTCAACTTGTGCGCCGACCGCGACCTTATTCAGTTTCTTCATCACGAGCCGAGCGCGCCTATTTGCGTTAGCTCAAGCATTCAACGGTAGCGCCAAGGGTTTCGGTGGTGATTTCCGTTACGGTACCAGCGACGGCCTGACGGGTGCCGACAAGATCTGCACAGCGATTGCAGAGGCCAGTATGCCCGGAAACTGCAAAGTGTGGAGGGCATTTTTGAGCACATCCACCGTGACTGCCATCAGCCGGGTCGGTTCGGGTCCCTGGTATGACCGCTTGGGTCGAATTGTAACTACCAACACGGCGGGGCTGCTGGGCGATCGTCCTACGGGCGCGAACACGACGATCATCAACGACCTCCCAAACGAAAACGGAACGCCCCACGAGACGGAAGAAACGAGCAGTTCAGCACAAGACAACCACGACATTCTCACTGGCTCAACCACTCAAGGAACCTTGTATGGGGCAACGGCAAACTGCAGTGATTGGACAAGCTCAGCCGCGAGCACGAGCGCGAAACCCCGCGTGGGTCATTCGTGGTCTGCGGGCAGTGGCACCAATTGGATTAGTTGCCTGGACGAATCTGGCTGCGGACCGGGCTACAACCTCGTCCAAAATGGTGGACCTGGTTTCGATGGCACAGTCGGATCCGGCGGCGGCTACGGCGCGTTCTACTGTCTTGCAACAACTCCGTAGTTGCGACCTCCACCCTAAGCCTAAGACATGATATCGGAGTGCGTACTCGGAGAATGGAATGCGCGTCAAACCTAATCCAATTCTTTTTCGAACATCGGTAGCATTGGCGTTAGCCGTCGCGGGGCTGGGTTGCAGTGGTACCCAATCACCACAAACGACTGGCAATTCGGTGGCAACTGGCGGAAGCACTTCTCCCAACGGGACGTCCAGTACCGGGGGAGCCACCACTGGAAATTCCTCTATAGGTGGCTCCGGGGGTTCGACGAATTCCACTTGCGTTTCAAGCGCCACTCAATTTAGTTTTTTCGTTACGAGCCGGGCAAGGCTATTTGCCTTGGCGCAAGCGTTCAATGCCAGTACTAATGGTTTCGGCGGTGATCTCCGCTACGGCGAGACTGGTACCGGAGCGGGCCTGCTTGGTGCCGACAAAATTTGCACTGCAATAGCCGAGGCCAGCATGCCGGGCAATTGCAAGCAATGGCATGCGTTTCTGAGTACATCCGAAATTAGCGCAATCAGTCGAATTGGTGCCGGACCTTGGTATGACCGGATAGGTCGACTTGTCGCTAACGATACCACGGAACTTCTCAATACCCGACCGGTCAACGCCAACACGAAAATTATCAATAACCTTCCGAATGAAGATGGAACTCCTCACCACCAGGAAGAAACCAACAGCCAGGGTCAAGCTGCGGACAATCATGACATCTTGACCGGTACCAATGCGCAAGGCAACCTATACGGTGCTAGTTCGACGTGTAGCGATTGGACGAGTATTTCAAGTTCAATCAAGCCTCGTTGCGGTCACAGTTGGCCCACGAGCATGAGTGGTGGAAATCCGGATGGCGGTTCGAGCGGTTGCGACATGTCGAACTGGATGTGTGCCCTGGATGAAGCTGGGTGCGCTCCCGGGTACAACATAATTGAAAGTGGGGCCGGCACCAATAACGGTACAGTCGGCTCCGGCGGTGGATACGGTGCGATCTACTGTTTCGCAACGACTCAGTAGCTGATCCGCTCCAAGGTTCAAAGTAATGTGAAGGACCAAACTGGGCAGCGGCTGATTCGAGTCAGGTTCACGGTCGGGCTATTGTTGGGAATTGTTGCACTTAGCGCGGGAGCGTGGAAGCTAAGCACACGGAGAGAGCCGCTAATACTCTTGCAGCAACGGGCAGCACAGGCTGGGGTTGTCCTCGACTTTGGAACTGTAGAACGCGGTTGGTTTAGCGCAACGGCCCGTCAGGCTCGGCTGCGCATCGGTGATGGTATTTCTATTAGTGCCGAGAGTCTTCGCTGTACGGCACCGCTGTTCGGAGAAGAAGCGGTGGTTTTCGATGGAGTCCATTTCACTTTTCGTGGCTCTCCGACCACGCTTTTCCAAGAATTGACCAACATAAGCCAGTGGCAGGGTCTTCGGGTTGACTTCAACCACGTCAGTGCGGACTTTGAGTGCCGCCCGTTTGGGCGAATCACGCTAAAGGACGTAAGCGTCGAGCGCTC